>JANOBY010000563.1:0-3049 GCA_031411935.1 Planctomycetales bacterium
GCCGCCCCTTGGAATCCGCCCTCGCGGTCTGCTTCCCCTGCCCGCCCGCACTCACTTCGGGCGAGCAGGGGCGCCCGCATCACCGGGATCCGTTTGGGCGATCGGGATTCGGGAACCGCCCGAAGAGGATCCTGGCAAGCCGGGACGCCTGCCCCACGGGGAACTCGGCCACTCTCTGCGCCCTGCCTTGCTCCCTCCCGATGGCCTCTCCGGGCCATGCACCCTTGATGGTTCCGGGCGGTCCGCGGTAAATTGGCGGTCAGCTCATCCTCAATGAAGCTTCCGACCGCCGTGGCTCGGCTTGAACCGGAGGGATGGCCATGACCCCCCGCCTGGGCATTTTTCTGGCCGTGCTGGCGATGGCCCCGCCGCTCGCCCGCGGACAGACCGAGGCCCAGGCGCTCTCGGCGTCGTTCCGCAACGCGGCCCGGCCGGTCCTTCCCGCCGTGGTCACGATCCGGGGGCTGGGCGGACTCCGCCCGATTGCCCCGTTGCCGGGCTTCGTGGATCCCTCGAACCCCTTCCCCGGGCGCGACGGCGTGCCCGACGCCGGGGGCTCGGGCGTGATCGTCGACTCGGCCCGCGGCTACATCGTGACCAACGATCACGTGGTGCCCGACGCCCCTCGCCTGGTCGTGACCCTGGCCGACGGCCGCGAACGCACGGTGAGGGAGGTCCGCCGCGACCCCCGCAGCGACATCGCGCTGCTCATCATCGATCCCAAAAATCTGCCCGCGCAGGCCCAGTGGGGCGACTCCGAGGCCCTCGACCTGGCCGACTGGGTCCTCGCCATCGGCCAGCCGTTCGGCCTTTCCGGCACGGTCACGGCGGGGATCGTCAGCGGGGGGCGTCGCGGGTTCAGCCCGGTCGGCTACGACGACCTGCTCCAGACCTCGGCCGCGATCAACCCCGGCTCCTCGGGCGGCCCGCTGATCGACCTGCAAGGCAAGGTGGTGGGCATCAACGTCGCCATCAAGACCCTGTCGGGGGGTTACGAGGGCGTGGGGTTCGCCGTGCCCTCGGCGCGGGCCCGGAGGGTCGTGAGCGACCTCGCCGAGTTCGGCCAGGTGCGGCGATCGGTCCTCGGGATCTCGACCGAGCCCACCGACCCCGAGCGGGTCGCCGACGGCCAGAGTCCCCCCGGCGTCCGCGTGACCTCGGTCGTGAAGGGGAGCCCCGCCGAGGTCGCGGGCCTGCGCCTCGGCGACGTGATCCTCAAGGTCGGGGACCGCCCGACCCTGAGCCCCGCGGCCATCAGGTCGGCCGTCGAATTCGCCCCGGCGGGCAGGGACCTGGCGCTCACGATCTTTCGCGACGGCCAGGAGATGGAGCTCGCCTGCAAGCCCGAACCGCCGGGCGCCCCGGCCCAAATTGAACCGAGGCCCCTGGGCCCCTGAGTCCGTCCTCGCGAATCCCCTGTGATCCATCCCCCGGCGGGACAAAGGAGTGCGACCGCCATGAATCGAAAGATCCTCGTCGTCGACGACGAACCCCTGATCCGTGAACACCTGAAGCTCCTGCTCTCGGCCGAGGGCTACGAGGTGGAGACGGCCGAGGACGCCCGCGCGGCGCTCGCGGCGCTGGCCTCGTGCGTCTTCCACCTGATCATCACCGACCTCCGCCTGCCGGGGACGGACGGCCACGACCTGCTGGCCGAGGTCCGCAGGCAGGGCTTCCCCCTGGGCGTGATCATGCTCACGGGGTTCGGCGACACCACGGTGGCGCTCGAGGCCATGAAGGCCGGCGCCGACGACTTCCTGACCAAGCCCTACGAGCCCGACCACCTCAAGCATCTGGTCCGCCGCGTGCTCGAACGCCGGCAACTGGTGGACGAGCTGGAAAGCCTGCGCCGCCAGATGCGCGAGGACTACAGCTTCCATAACATGGTCTCCAAGAGCCCCAGGATGCGCCGGGTTTTCGACCTGATCGAGCATGTGGGGCCGCTGGGCTCGACCGTCCTCATCCAGGGCGACACCGGGACCGGCAAGGAGCTTGTGGCGCAGGCCCTGCACGCCGCCGACGCCACCCGCAGGCTCGGCCCGTGGGTCGCCTTCAACTGCGCCGCGCTGAACGAATCGCTGCTGGAGAGCGAGCTGTTCGGCCACGAGAAGGGGGCCTTCACCGGGGCCGACAAGCGCAAGAAGGGGAAGTTCGAGCAGGCGCACGGGGGGACGCTCTTTTTGGACGAGGTGGCCGACGTGTCCCCCGCCATGCAGGCGAAGCTCCTGCGCGTGCTGCAATCGGGCACCTTCGAGCGGGTGGGCGGGCTCGAGACGCTGACCGTCGATTGCCGGATCATCGCCGCGAGCAACAAGGCCCTGTCCGACGAGGTCAAGGCCGGGCGGTTCCGCTCCGATTTGTTCTACCGCCTGAACGTGGTGAAGATCGCGCTGCCCTCCCTGCGCGAACGCCCCGAGGACATCCCCCTGCTCGCCGCGCACTTCCTCGAACGCCTCAAGGGCAAGAGCATGCCGCCGGTGACCGAGATCGACCCCGCGGCCATGCAGGCGCTCCTGGATCACGACTGGCCGGGCAACGTGCGAGAGCTGGAGAACGCGATCCGCGCGGCCGTGGCCATGGCCGACGGCACGAGCATCCACCGCGAGAGCCTCCCCGCGAGCGTGGCCCCCGTGGAGGGCAAGCGGGCCGGCCACAACGGCTCCCTGATCGACATCGACCGCCCCCTGCCCGAGGTCGCCGAGGACCTGATCGGCCGGGTCGAACGCGAGTACTTCTCCCAGCTCCTCGTCCGCTACAAGGGGAACGTGGCGAGATGCTCGCGGCACAGCGGCCTCTCGCGACGCAGCGTCACGCAGAAGCTCCTCAAGCACTCGCTCGACCGCTCCTCCTTCCGGGACGGGTTCTCCGACGATCCGGGCGAGGACTGATCGCCGCGCGGCACCTCCCGGACGGAGGGATTGCGGATCGAGGGAGGGGAGCGAGCCACCGGGCCCGCCCCGCGATCCTCGGAGGCGGCTAACCTTCCGTGCCCACCGGGGCTCGCCCGGCTCCTCCCACGATCCAGGCCACGAGCGGGGCGATCATGGCG
>JANOBY010000564.1:0-5515 GCA_031411935.1 Planctomycetales bacterium
TGGTGGAGGGAAGGCCCCTCATTCTGGGGGGGATCCGCATCGATTACGAGCGCGGGCTGATGGGGCATTCGGACGCTGACGTGGTGCTCCACGCCGTGGCCGACGCCCTCCTGGGGGCGGCCGCCCTGGGCGACATCGGCGAGCACTACCCCGACACCGACCCGCAGTGGCAGGGGCTCGACGGGGGGCGATTGCTCTCCGAGACCCTCGAACGCGTGGCCACGGCGGGCTGGAAGCCCGTGAACTGCGACCTGATCATCCACGCCCAGAAGCCCAAGCTCCTCGCTTACAAGCCGTCCCTGCGAGAAAACCTCGCCCGTTTGCTGAAACTGCCCGTGGGTTCGGTGAACGTGAAGGCGAAGACGGGCGAGCATGTGGGGCCGATCGGCCGAGGCGAGTCCATCTCGTGTGAGGCCGTGGTCCTCGTTGAAGCCTGCTGAGTATCCCCGGCTTGTGCGCTTCGTTCCGGCAAGCCCTCTCCTTCCCGCGAGATCCTCATGCCCCTTCGCGTCTACAACACGCTGACCCAAACGAAGGAACCGTTCCGCACCGTGGACCCGTCGGGCAAGGCGGTCGGGATGTACGTGTGCGGGCCGACCGTTTATTCCAATAGCCATGTGGGGCACATGGTCGGGCCGGTGATCTTCGACACGATCAAGCGGTTCCTGACCTATCGCGGTTACGACGTGACCTGGGTGGTCAACATCACCGACGTCGACGACAAGCTCATCGTCCAGGCGCAGAAGGACGGGACCTCGGTCAAGGAACTCGCCGAGAAGGTCACGGCCGACTATCTCAGGTGCCTCGCGGCCCTCGGGGTGGACGGCATCGACCACATGCCCAGGGCGACCGAGTACATCGGAGAGATCATCTCGATGACTTCGGGTCTCATCGAGAAGGGCTTCGCCTACGCCTCAAGTGGCGACGTTTACTTCGATGTCACGAAGGCGCCCGCATACGGCAAGCTCAGCCACCGCGATCCCGAGGAATTGCAGGCCGGGGCCAGGATCGAGCCGACGGCGATCAAGCATCACCCGGGCGATTTCGCCCTCTGGAAGTCGTCCAAGCCGGGCGAACCCTTCTGGGAGAGCCCCTGGGGGCCCGGTCGTCCCGGCTGGCATATCGAATGCTCGGCCATGAGTATGAAGCTGCTCGGCGAGCATTTCGACATCCACGGAGGGGGCCTCGATCTCGTGTTTCCTCACCACGAGAACGAGGTCGTGCAGTCGGAATGCTTCTCGGGGCAGACCTTTGCCACCTACTGGCTGCACAACGGTCTGCTGACCAAGGGCGGCAAGAAGATCAGCAAGAGCGACCCTGACACGATCGTTCTCATGAGCGATCTGCTGCATCAGCATGATCCCGATACCCTTCGTGCCCTGCTGATCGCGAGCCATTACCGACGGCCGATCGACTATGGTCCCTCTCGGCTCGAAGAGACGGCGAGGGGCCTGCAAGCCTTTCGCAACTTCTTCGAACGCGTTTTTCGAGTCCTCGGCCGCAGCTTCTACGAGCTGGACGCCCCGACTAGGCCGGACCCCGACCGCGTGGAAGGATGGACCGAGGTCGAGGAGCATCGCACCAACTTCCTCGAATGCATGGACGACGATTTCAACACCGGGGGGGCGCTCGGAGAGCTGTTTGAGCTCCTCCGCACCCTGAATCGTCGCGCGGATGCCGACAAGATCGAGGCCTCGCCCACCCCGGAGTCGCTCGAATCGTTCCGGGTGGGAGTGGGCATCTTGAAGGAGCTGACCCAGATCCTCGGGCTTTTCCGGACGGCCCCCACGACTTCGTCGTCCTCCGAAGACTCGCTCACCCCGAAGCTACTCGACATGCTCGTGAATCTTCGTACACAAGTTCGGAAGGAGAAAAACTTCGCACTTGCCGATCAGATTCGGAAGGAACTGGCGGCGATGGGCGTGGTGCTGGAAGATCGACCGGACGGGACCGGCTGGAAGATCGAGTCGACCGTGTCGTAAATTTCTGGCCCGGACAGGGTTCTCCCCTCACGGAATGAGGATTGGATTGATGGCGACGATCGCCCACACTCTGGATATTCCCCCCCCGTTCATCCCGGTTCGTGGGCGGGTGATCGGGATCGACCCGGGGCTCAGCGTGACCGGATACGCGGTGGTCGAGCCCTCGCACGGGGGGCCGAGGGTGATCGAAGCGGGCGTGATCCGCGCGGGGCGCGATGCCTCGGCCATGGGGACGCGGCTCGACACGATTTATCAGGGAATTCTCGAAATTCTTGATGCCTTCCCGCCCTCGGCCCTGGCCCTGGAGCAGGTCCATAGCCACGCCAAGCACCCCCGGACGGCGATCCTGATGTCCCACGCCAGGGGCGTGATCGTCCTGGCGGCCGCCCAGCGCGGGGTGCCCGTGGTCGGCTATGCGGCCTCACGGATCAAGAAGAGCCTCACGGGCAGCGGCAAGGCCCCCAAGGAGCAGATGCAGCACGCGATCCGGACCGAACTTCGGCTGGAGACCCTTCCCGAGCCGCACGACGTGGCCGATGCGTGCGCCGTGGCCCTCTGCCATTTCCAGATCGATCGGAACCGCGAGGCCCTGGACAGGCACGGCTGAAGGACCGGACTTTCGATCCCGTGCGCTTGACCACCCGTCGGGATGCCCCTTACGATGGACAGGCGTAGACACTTCCCTTGCGTGGACCGGCGGCGAACAAACTTGTGTTGATCACGTTGAATGGCGAGAGTCGCGAGATCTCGGAGCCGGTCACGGTGGCCGACCTCCTCTTGCAGCTTCACCTGAAGCCCGAGTTCGTGGCCGTCGAGCGAAACCGTCTACTCATCCCTCGCGGACGTCACGCGGAGGAGAGGCTCGACGAGGGGGATGTGCTCGAAGTGGTCACGCTCGTCGGGGGAGGCGCGGCTTCGGCCGTCGAGATCCCGCCCCTGAAGGTGGGAAGTCACGTCCTTCGCAGCCGCTTGCTCGTGGGGACGGGCAAGTATGCAACCCTGGAGTTGATGCGAGATTGCCTCGAAGCCAGCGGCACCGACGTGGTCACGGTGGCCGTCCGCAGGGAGCGTCTCCAGGACCGCTCGGGCCGACCCCTGCTGGATTTCATCGACCCGAAGCGTTACACGATCTTGCCTAACACGGCCGGTTGCTTCTCGGCCGAAGAGGCGCTGCGTACGGCCCGTCTTGGACGGGAAATCCTTCTGGGACTCGAGAATCCGGGTGCGGATTGGGTCAAGCTCGAGGTCCTGGCCGACACGCGGACCCTCTTGCCCGACCCCGTGGCGACCTTGGAAGCCACGCGAGTGCTTGTCAAGGAAGGGTTCCAGGTCCTCTGCTACACGAGCGACGACCCGGTCATGGCACGCCACCTGAAGGCTGAAGGCGCGGCGAGCGTGATGCCTGCGGGAAGCCCGATCGGCAGCGGACAGGGCGTGCTCAACCCGAACAATATCCGCATCATCCTCGAAGATCTCAAGGCCGACGACCCCACGTATCCCGTGATCGTGGATGCCGGAGTGGGGACCGCGAGCGACGTGGCCCTGGCCATGGAGCTGGGATGCGACGGCGTGCTGCTCAATACGGGGATCGCCGGCGCACGCGAGCCCCTTCGCATGGCCCATGCCATGAGGCTTGCGGTGGATTGCGGCTGGCTCGCGGCGGGCGCGGGGAGGATCCCGAAGAAGCTCTATGCCACGGCGAGCAGCCCGACCGAGGGGCTCGTGACCTCGCGATGAGTCCTCGGCCGACTGGCCGCCCCCAAGGATGGCCTTCATGACGAGCCTCGATCCCCGGTCGATTCTGGGCCCCGACGGGGCCATCTCGCGTCGTCTCGCGGGCTACGAGGCGCGCGACGAGCAGATGAAGATGGCCGACGCCGTGGCGCAGGCGATTGAGGGCAAGACGCACCTGATGGTCGAGGCCGGCACCGGGGTGGGCAAGAGCTTCGCCTACCTGGTCCCCGCCATCCTGGCCGCGTCACAGGCCGGCAAGAAGGTCGTGATCTCCACGCACACGATCAGCCTCCAGGAGCAACTGCTGGAAAAGGACATCCCGTTCCTTCGCGCGGTCATGCCCCACGAGTTCTCGGCCGTCCTGGTCAAGGGCCGCTCGAACTACCTGAGCCTTCGGAGGATGGAATCCGCCTACGCCCGCGCCGGCTCCACTTTCAACACCGAGGAGGATTTCACCGCCCTCTCCCAGATCCGTTCGTGGGCCTCGACCACGGACGACGGGACGCGGTCGGACCTGGGGTTCAAGCCCACGGGAACGGTGTGGGACGCGGTCGTGAGTGAGGACGGCAACTGCCTGGGCCGGAAGTGTCCTCGCTACAAGGATTGCTTCTACTTCAAGGCTCGTCGGCGGATGTGGACGGCCAACATCCTGATCGTGAATCACGCGCTCTTCATGAGCGATCTCGCCCTGAGAGGCGCCGGAGCGGGGTTCCTCCCCGAATATGATGTGGCGATCTTCGACGAGGCCCACACCCTCGAATCCGTGGCCGGAGAGCACCTGGGCCTGCGCGTGGCCAGCACGGGCGTGGACTACGTCCTGTCCCGCCTCTACAACGAGAGGACCAGCAAGGGGCTACTCGTGTACCACCGGTTGCACGACGCCATGGGGCAGGTGGTCCGGGCTCGCCACGCGTCTCGCGATTTCTTCGACGCGGTGGCCCGCTGGCAGACGTCGAAAGGGGCCAGCAACGGTCGCCTGCGGAAGCCTCTCCCCGTGACCGATATCCTGGGGGAGGAGCTGCGCAAGCTCGGGGCCCTGATCGCCACCGCGGCCGAGAACGCGGTCGAGACCGAGGAGGAGCGGATCGAGCTCTCCTCGGCGGCCGATCGGTGCGACGGGCTGGCCGCTTCTTTGAGCGACTGGCTGTCGCAGCGAGACCCGGACTCCGAGGTCCACTGGATCGAGCTCGAGCCCGGCAAGAAGCGGGTGACCCTTGCGAGGGCCCCGCTGGAGGTCGGCCCGACCCTGCGCCGGGACCTCTTCGCCAAGGTGCCCTCGTGCATCCTGACCTCCGCCACGCTCGCGGTCGGTTCCCCGCCCGGGTTCGCCTTTGCCAAGGCGAATGTCGGATTGACGGCCTGCAAGACCCTGCAGCTCGGGAGCCCATTCGATTATCAGACTCAGGTGCAGATTCACCTCCCGCGAGGCCTGCCGGACCCCTCGGAGGATCCGAAAGAGTACGAGCGTCGGGCCATCGTGGCGATCCGTCATTATCTGGAACTCACGCACGGGAAGGCGTTCGTCCTCTTCACTTCGTATCGGATGATGGAGGACGCGGCGCGTGCGCTGACCCCGTGGCTTGCATCGCGGAACATCGCCCTTTTCTCGCAGAGCGACGGTCTCCCGCGATCGAAGATGGTCGAGGCCTTCCGCGCGGACATCGACAGCGTGATCTTCGGCACCGACAGCTTCTGGCAGGGGGTGGACGTGCCGGGCGAGGCCCTCTCCAACGTGATCATCACGAGGCTGCCCTTCAGCGTTCCCGATCGCCCTCTGCTCGAGGCCAGGCTGGAGGCGA
>JANOBY010000565.1:0-5717 GCA_031411935.1 Planctomycetales bacterium
CCACGGATCGGCCAGCGTCCACGATTGCAGAGCTTGCAGTGCGGAGTTAACAGCCTGCGCACCCATTCAGGCTCTCGACCTGGAGGTCAGTGCCGAACGAACCGCAAGCAGCCTGGATCGGGCCGACTCGATATCTCGATCCAACACCGTGAGGTGTCCCATCTTCCTCCCGATCGCCGCCGAGGTCTTGCCGTAGAGGTGGAGCTTGACCCCCGGATCGAGCGACAGGGCCTCGGCCCATTGAGGCTCGCCCTCCCTCCACAGATCGCCGAGAAGATTTACCATGGCCGCCGGGCGCAGGAGGTCCGTGGAACCAAGCGGCAATCCGCACAGGGCGCGGACCTGCTGCTCGAACTGACTCGTGACCGCAGCCTCGATCGTCAGATGCCCCGAGTTATGCGGCCTGGGCGCGATCTCATTGACCAGGATTTGCCCACTGCTGGTCACGAAGAACTCGATCGTCAACACCCCGACTGTCTGGAGGGCCGTGGCCACCGAAATCGCAAGGTCCTGCGCCTGCTGCGTGGCATGGGGGCCCAGGGGGGCCGGCATGAGCGTGGTGTCAAGAATATGCCGATCGTGATGGTTCAGTCCGGGAGGATAAACCACGATCGCCCCGTCGGCCCCGCGGACCACGATCACCGAGATCTCGCAGGCGAAGTCGACCACGCCCTCGGCCACGCACGGCACGCTCCCGAGCTCCGACCAGGCGTCTCTTGCCTGGTCCGGATGGCTCACCCGGATCTGCCCCTTGCCGTCGTAACCCGACGCCGCGGTCTTCAGAATCAACTCGGGGCCAACCTCGGCCACGGCGAGCGAGAGCTCCTCCGGAGTCCGAACCGGCCGCCAGGGAGCGACCGGCAAGCCCGTGGCGCTTAGGAATCGTTTCTCGCGAATTCGGTTCTGGCTGACCCAGACCGTCCGCCATCCGGGCCTCACGACGGAGCGACGAGAGAGCCAGCGAAGGCCCGGGGCCGACACGTTCTCGAACTCCACGGTGATCGCCTGGGTGCGTTCGACCAGGCGGGTGAGCCCCGCCAGGCTGTCGGGGGCGCCGATGATCACCTCGTCGGCGATCTGCGAGGCGGGGGTCTCGCTCTTGGCGCTGAGCACGATCGTTCGGTAGCCCATGCTCTTGGCGGCGAGCATGAACATCCGGCCGAGTTGGCCTCCGCCGATCACTCCCAGCGCCGACGGGGGTTCAAGGGGCCTCATTCCACCGACTCCGCTACTCCGTCCGTCTGGGCCTGTCGGAACTCCATGAGCCGGTCCCGAAGATCTGCGTCCTGTCGGGCCAGGATTGCAATGGTCAGGAGCGCGGCGTTGGCCGCCCCCGCCGACCCGATGGCTAGCGTGCCGACGGGCACTCCCTGGGGCATCTGGACGATCGAGAGCAGGGAGTCCACGCCGCGCAAGATGCGACTCTCCACGGGCACCCCCAGGACCGGCAACAGCGTGATGGCCGCAAGCATTCCGGGCAGGTGGGCCGCCCCCCCCGCACCGGCGATGATCACCTGCAATCCGCGCGATTCCGCCTCGGTCGCGTATCGAAAGAGCCGATCGGGCGTGCGGTGAGCCGACACCACCCGCGTCTCGTGGGGGACCTCAAATCGACCCAACATCTCCGAGGCATGCCTCATCGTCTCCCAGTCGGAGCGACTGCCCATGACGAGGCCAACCAGGGGGCGATCCGAAGACATAGGCGTCTCAGGGAGGAAGGGATCGGGAAATCACGCAGAGATCGGGGTGATCACGGAGGAGCCGACCTGAATCATACCACCCTGGAGGACTTCGGCCCGCAATCCGCCCCGGTTCGCCAGTCCCTTGAGGACGCCGGGCTGGGTCAGGCGCTCCAGATGCTTGCAGGGATCGCAGAGTCGAATCCCTCGGAGTCGAACATCCCCCACCGAGAATTCCACCCCGACCAGCGAGTTCAGATCCACGCCCCGAGTCACCACGTTCCGGCGGGTCTGGGAGGCCGGCAGATCGATCCCGGATTCGCTGCCGAGAACCGCAAGGGCCTCGACCTCGATCAGGGTGACCTCCTGATCGGGCAGGGAACGGGCGTGGCGGGTCGGCCTCCCACGGTCATAGGTGTCGCCGACCAGGCCCCTCCTGGCCTCTGCAAGGACTTCGCCCATCGATCGCATCGGCCCGGACTTGCGGGTGTGAAGGAAGATCTCGACAACAAATCCGCTCGTCATGGATTGCTCGGGCACAGGCCGCGGCCGATGGGTCAGGACATCCCGCCCATCCTATCGAGCCCGGCTCGGGGCTTCCAGGCGATGTTGCATGAGAAGATGGTTTCCGGCCATGGAGCACCTTCCTTTCGCGGACCAAACCACTGATACTGGTCAGATCAGGGATTGCTCCGCAACCGGGAGAACCGTTCGATGCGCGTGCTGTTTCAGACGTTGGTCCTTGGTCTGCTCCTCTGTCCTCCGGCGTTCGCGGCCGACGATGATCCGGCGGCGAAGAAGTCGACAGAGCAGAATCCCTCGGTCACGGCCCCCGGTCACTCTCTGCACGGCGAGGCTTTCGACGAAGGGCCCCGGCAAAAGGCCTATCTGAAGCCGGGTCAGGGGAAGATCGACTTCAAGATCACCACCGATCAGCCGAAATGCCAGGAGTTCATGAATCAGGGAGTCGCGCAACTCCACTCGTTCTACTACCTGGAAGCCGAACGCTCTTTCCGTCAGGCGTCGCTCGAAGACCCCAAGAGCCCCATGCCGTTCTGGGGAATGGCGATGGCCAACGTCAATAACGCCAAGCGTGCCCGAGGATTTGTGGCGGAGATGACCAAACTCTCAGGCGACTCCCTGAGCCCCCGCGAAAAACTCTACCTTAGCGCGATGACGGCGCTCTATCGCGACAACGGCAAGCACGATCCCGCGTTCCTCTCGGGCATGGAGGCGATCGTTCAGGAGTTCCCCGACGACCTCGACGCCCGCGTATGGCTCGCCATGCTCATCTGGCAGAACGGAAACGTGGGCGCCAGCCGCCAGGCAGTGGATGGCCTGCTGGAATATGTCGAGAAGGTCGAGCCCATGCACCCCGGCGTGCACCATTATCGCATCCACCTGTGGGACGGCACGAAGCCGATCCGGGCGGTGAATTCTGCCGCCACGTATGCCCGGACCGCACTAGGGATTGCCCACGCCTGGCACATGCCCGGCCACACCTACACCGGGCTGAAGCGATACGCCGAGGCCGCGTACCAGCAGGAAGGTTCCGCCCGGGTCGATCACGCGGCCATGGCGAAGGATCGGATCATGCCGTTCGAGATTCACAACTACGCGCACAACAACCAGTGGCTGGCGACGAGCCTGAGCCATATCGGTCGCTATAAGCATGCCCTCGCGGTCGCGAAAAACCTCGTCGAGCAGCCGCGTGATCCCCAGAAGAACACGAAGGGGGACGCCGGCTCTTCTCAGAGGAGCGGGCGGGCGCGCTGGAGCGAGATCCTCACTCGTTACGAACTCTGGGACGAGCTCATCGCCGCGGCCAACTCGGGCCAACTCGACTGGTCGGATCAAACTGAAGAGAAGAGGGAGCGTGCCTACTGCCTCGGTCTGGCTTACGCCGCCAAGGGGGACACGGCGCAGCTCGAAGCCCAGATCCAGGCCCTCCGCCAGGTGCCCGCAAACAAACGAGCACCCAATGCTCCCGCGGAGAAAGCCGGGGCCGCGCCCGCCGCGACTCCCACAGGCCCGGAACTCTCGGAGCTGGAAGGCCACCTCAAGCTGATCGACAAGGATGTCCAGGGGGCGCTCGACTCCTTCGCGAAGGCGTCCCGGATGCGAGGCGAATCCCTGGCCCGCGCCCAGGTGGCTCTACGCAACTTCGGACTTGCCCCGGGGATCGCCAAGAAGGCGGTCGATGACAATCCGAATCAGGTGGTCCCGCTGGCCGCCTGCGTGGAAGTCCTCCAGCTCTGCGGCAACCCCGTCGAGGCCCAGCAGTATTACTCCAGGCTCGAGCCCTACCTCGCCTCCGCCGACCGCGACGCCCCGGTGTTCCAACGTCTGGAGGCGATCGTTCAAGGCTGGAAGGCGGATCAGTGGAAGCCCGCCGATCGCCCCGCGTCCGAGAGTTCCAGCGCCGACCAGTCGATTGATCTCACGACCCTCGGTCCTCTGGGCTGGGGGCCGTACCAGGCCGATGCCATCGACCTCCCGGGTTCCGAGGGCAAACCTTGGAAGCTCTCCGACCACAAAGGCCGAAATGTTCTCGTCCTGTTCTACCTCGGCGGGAAGTGCGCCCACTGCATGCAGCAGTTGCAAGCGATCAGCAAGGAAGCCGCGAGCCTTGAGGCCCTCAAGACAGACGTCGTGGCAATCTCGACCGACGACCTGGAGACGACCAAGCTCCTGAAGAGCAATACGGAGGGAATCTCGTTCTCGATGCCCCTGCTTGCCGACCCGTCCCTGGCGAGTTTTCGGGCTTATCGCGCCTTTGACGACTTCGAGAACCTCCCCATGCATGGCACTTTTCTCATTGATCCCCGAGGCGGAGTTCGCTTCCAACGGATCGGTCCCGAGCCGTTCCTCGACGTGGAGTTCCTGAAGACCGAGCTGGCCCGGATGAACGCCCTGCTCAAAACTCCCTGACTGCCGGGCGACCTCCGCGAGACAAATGGATATAATCCGGAAACCACTCACTTTTGCTTCGCAGTCCCGATCCCACAGACGTGAGATTGATGTCGCTCGCCGATGCTCAAAATGCGGTCCCGTCGCTGATTTCGCGGCGAGTTCGGGCCCTGGATGGGAAGCCCTCCGGCTCGTTACTCGTCCATGAGATTTATCGGAGCCTTCAAGGTGAAGGGACCTTCGCGGGCCTTCCCTGCGTGTTCATCCGTTTGAGCGTCTGCCACCTCCGCTGTAACTACTGCGACACGGCACATGCCTTCCACCGGGGATCCCTCATGACGCTCGACGAGGTGGTGGCAACGGCCTCCTCCGAGCGTTGTCACCTAATCGAGGTCACGGGCGGGGAGCCCCTGTTGCAGCCCGAGGTCCTTCCGCTGATGACGGCCCTGTGTGACGCCGGCATGACGGTCCTCCTGGAAACCAGTGGGGCTCTGGATATCGAGCCGGTGGATGACCGCGTGAGGATCATCCTCGACCTCAAGCCCCCCGGTTCCGGCGAAGATTCGTCAAATCTCTGGTCCAATCTCGAGCACATCAAGTCGACCGACGAGGTCAAGTTCGTCGTGAGCGGCCGCGACGATTTTCTCTGGACGGTCAACGCCATCGAGCAGCACGACCTCACGCGACGGTGCGAGGTCCTCGTGAGTCCAGTCCATGGTCGCGTGGAACCCGCGGATCTGGCCTCGTGGATTCTGGAGTCGCGACTGCGACTACGCCTTCAAGTTCAGCTCCACAAGATCATCTGGGGGCCCCGAACCCGCGGGGTCTGAGCGAGCTGCTTCCTGGTTTCGAGGGCGAGTGGGCGCCTAGGGACATTATCGCCAGTCGGCCAGTAGCGCATAGTAAGCGGCAACGGCCATACGGTCGCATGCCTCGTTCTCGGGATGACCGTTGTGGCCGAGCACGATAGACACGCGTACGTTGAGCCGAAGCGTCAGCTCATCGAGCCGCCGCCACAAGTCCTCGTTTACGAGCGGCTTGAAGGACTTCCCCTCCTTGCGTCGCCACCCGTTGGCCTTCCTCTTCGGCGACCAGTCGCGGATCCCCTTGCCCACTTATTCGCTATCC
>JANOBY010000566.1:0-4087 GCA_031411935.1 Planctomycetales bacterium
TCCACGAGACGAAGCGCCAGGTGCGCACGGCAAGCCTCTCGCAGGTCCGCGAGCCCATCTACCGCACGTCCGTGGCCCGGTGGCGCAACTACGAGTTTGCCATGCAACCCTTCCTCGACGAGATGGAACGACGAGGCCACCACCTCGATCCCCAGTAACCTCCCCAGGCAAGGACGGCGTGGACCTCGGCCCCTCGGCACCACGAATTTCGGCCCGAGCCGATGGGACTCTTAGAAAAATGCTCTTTCGTTAAATATAACTCTTCCTCAAACCCGAAACACGGGTGCCCTGGATCTCGCTTTCTCTTCGGAGTCAACGGCTGCCCGCCCATCCCTCCAGGCCGGAAAGGCTCCCATCGGCGCGTTCGCGCATCTGCCACAGAACGTCGCGACGCCTTCCGCTGCAAACCCCGAGTCCAACGGGCGGGAAGCCAACGCTGTGATCAGACCGGCCTCTCGATTGCGTTCGGCGCAGGCCTGCCCTTCCCGCCCCGGGAATTACGGCCGTTCCGATCCAAGCTCAGGCCGTCGTCCACCCGCCCCAGGCAGTAATTGAAGGTCGCGAGCGTGGCCAGCAGGAGGGCGAGGGCCACGCCCGCATAGGCGGCCGTCCAGAAGACGGTCCAGGCCGACTGGCTGAACAGATCGTGGGGCATCCCGTCGTCGGCCAGCACGGAGCTGTAGACGCCCACTCCCGCGATCGGGCTGCCCGCCGCCACGCCGTTGCCCTGATCGTGGGGGCCGTCGCCGAAGACGATGTAGCTGAACGGGATCCAGGCGATGCACATGATCGTGTAGAGCCCGACCGTGGTCCCCGTGGCGCGGCCCACGCGCGGCATCCAGGTCGCCAGGGCCAGGCCCAGGCTGGTGATCGCCGCCCCATACGCCAGGATCAGGGCGTCCATCAGGATCACCCCCCAGTAATATCCGGTCAAGGAGTCCAGGGCGAGGGTCAGCAGCGTGGGGAGGACGAGCAGACGCGGCACCAGCCGGAACGCGCCCCGCCACTTGCCCCAGACGATCGACCAGGTGGGCAAGGGCGTGGTCATGAGCACGTCCAGGCTGCCCCTCTGCCGCTCCTCGGACAGGCTCGTCGCGGCCCCCACGCTCAGCATGAGCAGCCCGCCCGCCACCTGCATGGCGTTGACCGCCGTGCCAAGGTGGTAGCCCCAACGACGGCCGTCGCGGATGAGGAAGATCACATACAGGGTGCCCCCGCCGCACAGGAGGACATAGAGGCCCCATAGCGCCACGTCCCAGGTCGACGGCCACCCCCGGTGGCACTCTCGCCACAGGACCGGGTTACGATCCAGCGACGGCCCGGACCAGACCCGGCGAACGAGCCTCCGAAGCGCGCCCCGCCTGCGAATCAGCCGGCCCGGTTGATCGGCGACCTCGTCCCGCGAAGGGATCAATCGCCACCCTCGTCGGGGCCGCTCGCCCTGGCCAAGCTGCCGGATGACCACGCGACGGATCCTCCAGGTGGCGACCGCGAACATGGCCGCCGAGGTCGCCGCGCCCAGCCCGAAGAACCTCAACTGGGTCGCCAGCGTGACCGGACTCATGCCCGGCATAGGCCCCGCGAGCAGGGACAGAGTGAGGTAGATCGGGTTGTAGGCCAGCAGGTCCAGGAACGTGGGGAACCACCTCGGCCACGTCCCCGCGGGCAATCCTCCCTGGAGGCCAGCCACGATCGGGGCCGCCAGCAGGTAGAGGATGCCGAACAGGTACGTGGCCAGCAGGACCTGGTGCGTCTTGCGGCCCCAGACCGAGAGCGTGAGCGCCAGGGTGCAGCCGAAGAGGCCGCAGGCCAGCACCACGAGCAGCGACCCCACCACGCCCGCCGGGTCGATCCCGCCGAAGAGCGTGGCGATCGACAGCACCGGCGCGGCGGCCAGGATCAGCCCCAGCACCGGCATGAGCCTCGCCCCGAGCTTGCCCGCGACGATCTCCGCGTCGGTCAGGTCGGTGGCGAACAGCAGGGTCAGGTTGCCCCGCGCCTTGTCCAGACAGACCGCCCCGGCCGCGGCCGCCGGGGCCGCCAGGCCGACCAGCCCGAGCAGGATCAGGGAGGTGGCGCCGAAGAACGTCCGCGCCACCTCCGTCTGATCCTCGATCGAGAGCTCCTCCATGTCCGTGAATCCCACCGACTCCGACCACACCAGCCCCATCGCCCCCAGAAGCGCCACCACCGTGATCGACCGCATCGCATACATCTGCCACCGACGCGCCGTCATGATCCACTCGAACGCAAAGACCGGCCCCAGCCCCCCGGCGACCACTCCCAGGCCCATCATCCTCGCGAGCCAGCTCATGAGCGGCCTCCCTTTGCCAGGCTCCCGCGCGAACCCGCGAGAGAATTGGCTTTGCAACACAAAGCGCCTCAGCTTTGCATCACAAAGACACTTCGTCAAGGGCCGAGGCTCGGCCGGAACCCCATCGGCCCCCGATCGAAGAGGCAGCCTACTGGGCCCACGAGACCGCGCACAAGTCTCCGGTCGGGATTTCCCAGTGGGTCCTCACGATCGAGTTAAGCGATTTCGCCCGGAGATTCAGGCCTTTGCCGGAAACCATGCGAACGGGATCAATGGTCCCGGACCCCGGTCCGCCACTTTCGCTCACGTCCGACGCGCCACTCGTCCGATCCCGAGGTCTGTACGAGGCGTGACACGTCCGAGGATCGTCCACACGATAAACCCGACTTATCCGATCGGGATATTGTAGATGCATCTTGACCGTATGAGTCGAGTAAGGGATCATGGGCCCGTCGATTCAAGCCTTCGGGCCGGAACTGGCGGACTCTTGTCGGTCAGCAAGCGGATGGATTCAGGAGGTTGCGATGTCTTACCAGCCGTCGAGCGCACCAGACGGTCAGAGGGGAGCTGGCCCGGGATCCTCTGGGGAGCTTGACCTGGATCAGGTCCGCGCCGCGGTCCGGGGGATTCGCTACGGCGAGGTCCGCGTGATCATCCAGGACGGGGTGATTATCCAGATCGAGCGCGTCGAGAAACAACGCCTGCGTTGAGCGTCGCGAAGGTTAGTGGTTGATCAAGTCGCCGACTCGAGAACGAGAGGCGTGAAGTCTTCCAAGGTGTCCCCGGCCGACTGGTGAACCCAGAGGCGGGCGACTTTGCGGAGCCTCACATGGCCTCTCTTTCTCCCCCCGCGGTCGTCCGCGGATCGTTCCGTCGTCGCGGTTTCACCCTGATCGAGCTGCTGGTTGTCATCGCCATCATCGGCGTGCTGATCGCGCTCTTGCTGCCGGCGGTGCAGGCGGCCCGCGAGGCCGCGCGTCGGATGCAGTGCACGAACAATCTGAAGCAGATCGGGCTATCGCTGCACAACTATCACAGCGCGAACAACAGCTTCCCGCCGGGGGCCCTGTTCGGCCGCCGGGCCGACGGCACGCTGGGCAACAACCGCGACTTCAGCGCCCACGTGCGTCTGCTCGGCTACTCCGAGCAGCCCGCACTGTTCAACGCGGCGAACTTTGCCCTGGCGTGCTTCAACGACACGACCTACGGCGACTGGGCCAACTCCACCACGACCACGACCCGGCTGAGCCTGTTCCTCTGCCCGTCGAGCCACGAGCCGTCGTGGAACCACCAGGGCTCGGGCGCCAGGTTCAACGCGCAGAAGGCGCCCGGCAACAACTACTTTGCGTCGGTCGGCTCGACCGTGGAGTTCGCCGGCCAGCAGAGCGGAGGCCCGCCCAACGGCATCTTCGAATACGTGGGGTCGCTCGGTTCCACCCACGGCCTGCAGGACATCACCGACGGGTCGAGCAACACGATCGCCTTCTCCGAGTGGCGCACCGGCAGCGGCGACCCGAACAAGGTCACCATCCCCACCGACATCGTGTTCCTGGGCACCTACCCAGCGGGCACGGCCCGGAATAACGGCACGCTGACCATGCCCAGGTTGGCGGACTCGTTCCCGGCGTGGATCTCGCAGTGCGCCGCCGCCGCCAAGCTGGGCAGCGGCTACTTCGGGAAGACCCCCACACTGGGCCAGAACTGGTCGCTCGGGCTGGTTGGCTACACGATGGGCAACACCTTGCTGGGCCCCAACCCCAAGTTCCCCAATTG
>JANOBY010000567.1:0-15315 GCA_031411935.1 Planctomycetales bacterium
TCGAAGCCCCCGAACCCGCGCGTCTTGGCCAGGTGGATCTCGAGGAAGCTGCGGTGCTTGCCCTGGAGATCGAGGAACGGGTTCACGGCCTTGACGACCCCCGCGCCCGTGGTCCATCGGCTCCCCACGCCGGCCGCGAGCGTGACCACCGCGACCTCTCCGCGGCGAATGGCCCGTTCTCCCCGATCCAAGGCATCGGCTGAGATCGGGGTCGAGGCATGGATCAGGTCGTGATCGTGGACGTCGCGGATCTCGGTCGCGATCGGGAGTCGATTGCGGGCAAGTCCAATCCGTCCCCTCTGGAGATCCTCGCGGATCGACGCGTGCTGCACGGCATCGAAGCCGTTTTCGCGACGAATCGCGCTGGCTTGCTCGTCGCGGGAGGCGATGGCCGGGTCGGCGGCCGATCGGGCCACCGGGAACAGGCCGTTGATCATCGTTCGGAACACGCGGAGCAACTCGCCCGTCTCGGCCGACCCGTTGGCGAAATGATCGATGTCGGCCTTGCGGTGCGATTCCACCTCCTGCGTCCCGGTTGCGATCATGGCCCCAACTTGCAGCGAGTAATAGCGCGATGGCATGACCGCGGCTCGCCCCTCCCGAAGTGAGCCCATGGTGCCGTGCGGGTTGATCCGAAAGTCGTAAACGACGGGCTCCATCGCGAAGGGCAAGGCGTCGTCGAGACGGGCCTTCACCTTTCGCATGAGGGGGCCAAGTTGGTCGCGAAACGCCGCCTGGCGTTCGGGCGCCACGAAGAAGCCCATCCCGCCGCCCGACATCCCGCCCAGCATGAGGAAACCCCAGAAGTCGCCGCCAAGCGCCGCCCTGGCTTCGGCGATCAGGCTTTCCGTGAAGCTATTCGAGACCCAGGGGATGATCTTCTTGAGCGGCCCCTCCCAGTTGCGGGTCGTGAGCTCGCCGATCTTGCGAACATCCGCCGCTCGCACGGCGTCGGCGATCTGCTCGAAAATATCAAGTGCCTCATGCCTCGCCACCCATTCCTCCTGGCTCCTGAGCAAGTACTTCTCAGTGACCATGTTGAGGATCGGGCCCACGTTCTGCGCCATCCCGCCATGGACCAGCACGAGCGACCTGGCCAACGCCACGTCGCATGTCTCCTTGACGTCGTGCGAGACCGCTTCGGCTGACGAGTCCGCGTTGATCGGTATCAGCTCATGCTGGGGCAGCAAGCGACCGCGGCTCAGACCCCATTCCGGGTCGAGCTCGGTGGCGACCAGGCCGCGGATGATCTTCAGGCCCGGGAACACGCCGCCCGAATCCTGCCATCCGCCTCCGGAACCTCCGAGCCACTCTCCCAGGATCGCTCGGGAGACGACCACTCGCGCCTCGTCAAGATCCAGGGGCCCGGTCAGGTGTCTTGCCTGGCCGGTCGCGCGCATGAGCAGGCTGATCAGAGAGGCGAGCAGGTTGGTCGAGACCGCAAGTCGCGAGCCCTTGGGGATGTCATTCACCTGGCTCACGACCTCCAGGCCGTAGCCCGGTCGCACGATTTGCGCGAGGATCGATTGCAAGGACGTTCCGGTCCCCTCGAACGAGGGCGGGATCAGCCCTGAAGCGA
This sequence comes from Planctomycetales bacterium, assembly GCA_031411935.1. Classification (GTDB taxonomy): domain Bacteria; phylum Planctomycetota; class Planctomycetia; order Isosphaerales; family Isosphaeraceae; genus JAQGHR01. The sequence goes on from JANOBY010000567.1 coordinate 1,580, forward strand.
TCACCCCGGCCTTCACGAGGCCCAGATAGTCATTTCCGAAATTGAACAGCTCCTCAAGAGTGGAGATATCCTTGCATGCGTTCAGGTCGATCGACGTGAGTCGAAGGACGGGCTCGGCGATCACCCGGCAGTAAGTCTCGATCGGCGGTCGAGGATGGGCGTCCCGACCGTGAACCCCCAGGTCGGTCGAGATGTTGAGGACGCGTGCGGCCTCGGGGTAATCCATGCCCAGGAAAAAGATGTCCGACCAGGCCGAGTGCGAGAGGTCCAGGCGAACCGGGGTCCTCTCCATGAGGATCGGGAAGACCTCGTCCTCGGTCTCCCTCGCGAGCAGGCTCGGGTGGATCTTGAGTGAGACTTCCTCGACAGACCCCACGCGGAACATCCACCGATTCCCCGCGCAGTTCCGGACGGAGCGCCGGACCTGATCGGCAAGAATCTGGAAGGCCATGTCGGCGTAAGCATGGGCCAGGGCACTGGCCGTGGACCCGTTGGGACTCTCCTCCATGGCGATTGAAAAGGCGGAGACGGCCTGCTCGAAACGCCGGGCCATCTGGCACTCGACCCCCTCGTACGGGATGGGGCCGGTCACGGGCAGGTCGGGGGCGTCCTGGATGCGATAGCGATAGAGGGCGTGGAGGAACATCGCAGCCCGCACGCGTTCGTAGAGGTTGCTCGCATGCCGCCGGAATTCGTCGAGCTCCCCGCATGCGGCGAGGATCTCGGCAGTGCTCAGGCCGGCCATGAGTTCCCTGAGCGGGCGATTCCTGAGTGTGGGATCGGTCGAGGTGATGGTCTCGAGGAAGGGATTCGTGGTCACGGCGGAAGACACGCGGCTGACTCCTGGTCCATGCGTTCGGATCGCGAGGTTTCGGCACGAGGGCGGGGCTCAGGTCCGATCCTGCTCGACGCGGAGGATCGACTCCAGAAGCTTGGAGAGCATGATGTCGCGCTCCACGCCGGCCAGGGCGAGCGCGATCTGGGTCTCCACCACGCCGAACTTGACGCCGAGGTTGTGTCGCGCCCCCCGAGTCTCGAGCGCGAGATATTTCTCGACCCGGGCTAGCTCGTTCAGGGCGGGGGTGAGCTGGACTTGTCCGGCCTCCCGCAGGTCACGCCTCACGTGCTCGTCAAGGATCTCGAACACCGACGGAGTGAGCACATGCATCCCGAAGAAACAGAGATAATGCCCCGCCCGCAGGCCCGGAATCTGCAGACGCAACTCCGCGAGCGTGGGATTGGGCTTCTCGATCACCTCGTCGATCGAATACACGTCGGGGCGGTCTTGCTGTCGTTTGCCCTGGATCGTCCCGTATTGATGGATGAGATGCTCGCGCGTGGACTGGACGGCCGACACCGCGCACCCGTCGGATTCGGCCAGATCCATCAACTGGCGGGCGCAACGGCGAGTCTCCCGGGACACGTACAGATGATCCCCGAGCAAAAGGAGAACTGCCTCGCCGGCGGCGTGATCGCGTGCGCACCAGACCGCATGGCCGTATCCATGCGGCTCGGGCTGGACGGTGAAGGTCATACGGCTCAGAAGATCCGTCACCCTCCGCGCCTGGTACTCGGCCCACCCGACGCCCTTCGCGGTGGATCGGAGCGTCTCGGTGTGGCTCTGGAAATGGCGGCGGTAGTAGGCCTCGTCGCCTGGGGCGACGACCACGCAGATCTCTTCAATGCCGCTTTCGACTGCTTCCTCGGCGATGATCTGGAGGACGGGCTTGGTCACGCCATCCCGATCCACCATCGGGAGCATGGCCTTTTGCACCGTGTCCGAGGCCGAGTTGTGCCTGACCCCGCGTCCCGCCGCCGTGATGACCGCTTTTTTAACCTGCACGTTGCTGATGACCCCCTGCCAGGCGTGATCCCAGAATGAGAATCGACGCCAATCGTCGTGTTGCATATCAATCTAGCGAGTCCGGTGCCTTCCTGTCTTGGCGGATTCCGCCGACAGGTCCCATGCCCGGGAGGGGGAGAGCCTCGCCGGACCAGCGATCACTTGATGTCCGGCGTGGGCAGTACGAACGGCTCCTGTCCGGTAACCGACCAGAAAAGCCGGGGGGGACCGGTCGGATACGTCTTGCCCGAAGCCCAGGTGTGATAGACCTTGCCCCACAAGGGACGGACGGCGGCCATCGTCTTCCTCTCCTCTTCGCCGGTCTGCGTGAGGCTCTTCAGGAGCCCCGCGTCCACCTCGTGTTTGTGGTCATGCCAGTACGTTTTTTCCTCGGCGGGCATGGCCTGATAGATTCTGTCGCTTACGAGGTACTCGACCCCGATCAGACGGGCGTCGGGCCCGGTACCGTCGTAAAGGACGCACTGGGCGACCTCCTCGCTCACCGGCTTGCAGTAGTGGAATGCCTTCTGGGAATGCTGCGGAAGGTCCTTGAGAAGATGGACGCCTTCAAAGGCAAGCGGGCAGTGGATGACCTCTTCCAGTGGGGCCTTGACCCCGCGGGCCGCCTTCGGGGTGTGATCGTCAGCGCTTGCCGGGACGCTCGTCATCGAATTTGAGAGCCCGATCCCTGCGCAGAGACTAGCAAGGCACGCCAGGAGCAGCCTCGCCGATCCGACCCCGGGCTGGAGAGGAAACCGTCTCGGGTTCATTCTGATTCTGGGGAAGAGCACCGTCGCACCTCGTTCCGGGATTCTGCCTGGGAGAACACTCTGGCCATGGCGGACCGCCGTCGTTCGGGGCGTCATCCCGAGTCGTCTAGCAGCCGGGCTGGCGTATCTTCCTCCTCCGATCGGCCTCAGGCAAGGGGATGGAAGGCCATGTCGCGTGTGGGCATCGTGGGCCCTCTCTTGAATCACATGCGAACAAGGGGGATAATCCAACGAATGATGAATATCGAGGTCCGACGGTCATCATCCTCCTCCGCGAAGCGTCGCCCCGAGGCTTGCCACCGCCACCTCTCGGGCCCCATGATGACGGGGAAGCCGTGGTGTTCGTCGTCCCGCCCTCACTCCATGCCGGTTTGTGCGACAGACCTGGCCCGTTAAACCTCAGACGGAAGACTTTTTCGTGACCCGATCCTTCAAGCAAGAGCTCGTGGGTGTGCTCGGTTACCCCGTGGCCGAGAACCCCTCGCAAGCGATGGTCGAGGCCGGGTTTCGATCGATGGGGCTTGACTGGCGCTACCTCACGCTCGAAGTGAAGCCCGAATCGCTCGAGGCCGCCGTGCTTGGACTTCGTGCTTGTGGTCTTCGCGGATGGAATTGCACGATCCCTCACAAGTTGGCCGTGATTCACCACCTGGACCGACTGAGCCCCGCCGCGGAGAAGATTGGCGCGGTCAACTGCGTGGTGATCGAGAACGGCGAGGCGATCGGCGACAACACCGATGGCAAGGGATTCCTGCAGTCGTTGCGGTCCGTGAGGCCGATCGAGGGCTTGAACGCGGTGATCCTGGGGGCGGGCGGGGCGGCCCGCGCCATCGGCATGGAACTCGCCCTCGCCGGAGCGTCGAGCCTGACGATCGTCAACCGATCGGTCGAGCGCGGCCGGGCCCTCGCCGACTCGATCCGAGAAAAGACCGCCGTGAAGGCCGAATTCGTGGAGTGGAACAGCGTGTACGCTGTCCCCCCTGGCACCGACGCGGTGATCAACGCGACGTCCATCGGACTCTACCCGGATGTGGACGCGGTGGTCCCCATCCATGTGGAATCGCTCACCGCGAGCATGGTCGTTTGCGACGTGATCCCCAACCCGCCTCGAACCCGTCTGGTGCGCGACGCCGAGGCCAGGGGCTGCACCGTGCTGGACGGGCTCGGCATGCTTGTGAATCAGGGCGTGATCGGGATTCAGCTCTGGACCGGGCGGCTGCCCGACGCGGCCGTCATGAGGGCCGCGCTCGAGGAAATCTTCGCCTGATTCCGGACTTCTTGCGAGAACGTACACGAGAGGGACGACATGCTGCTCGGACTGCTGATGGCAAGCGTCTTGACCCAGACCGACACGACCGGCGCGGACCGAGAGTTCTTCGAGACGCATGTTCGTCCCGTGCTCGTCCAGAAGTGCCAGGGATGCCATGGCCCCGAGAAGCAGAAGGGGGATCTGAGGCTCGATTCAAAGGCCGCCATGCTCGCGGGAGGTAAGACTGGCCCCGCCGTGGTTCCCGGCAAGCCTGACGAGAGCGTGCTGGTCGAAGCGATCAACTACGGCGATCTCCTGCAGATGCCCCCCAAATCCAAGCTGCCAGAGAAGGAGATCGAGGCCCTCACGCGCTGGGTCAAATCGGGAGCCTACTTCCCCGAGGGCGCGGGTGCGGCGTCAGTCCCCACCGGGAAGGTCAGCGCCTTCGACCTGAAGGCGAGGGCCGAGCACTGGAGCTTCCAGCCGATCAGGAAGGTGGACCCGCCGCAGGTCAAGGACACGTCCTGGCCCCTCTCGCCTGTGGACCGGTTCATCCTGGCGGGGCTGGAGGCGAAGGGGATCGCGCCAGGGCCGGAGGCCGACCGCCGCACTCTTTTAAGGCGAGCGACGTATGACCTGATCGGGCTTCCGCCCACCTTGGACGAGATCAATGCGTTCCTCGAGGATCGTTCGCCCGACGCCTATGAGAAGGTCATCGAACGGCTCCTGGCCTCGCCACATTACGGCGAGCGCTGGGGACGTCATTGGCTGGACCTCATGCGGTTTGCCGAGACATCGGGGCACGAGTTTGACTACGACATCCCCCATGCCTGGCAATATCGCGACTATGTGGTCCGTGCGATGAACCTGGACATCCCTTACGACCAGTTCTTGACCGAGCATGTGGCGGGCGACCTCATGCCGAAGCCTCGTCGCGACCCGAAGACGGGCTTCAACGAATCGGTGATTGCCACCGGCTTCTATTTCCTCGGGGAAGGCACCCACTCGCCGGTGGACGTTCGCGACGATGAAATTTTGCGGATCGATAACCAGATTGATGTGATCGCCAAGTCGTTCCTGGGCCTCACGGTCTCCTGCGCCAGGTGCCACGACCACAAGTTCGACGCGATCTCGACCAAAGACTATTACGCGATGGCCGGGTTCCTCCAGAGCTCCCGCCATCAGCAGGCGTTCATCGATGACCCGGGCCCTCGATCGAAGTCGATTGGCGACTTGAATGCCATCAAGACCCGGATCGCCACTCTTCTGGGGCCGACGAAAGGGGACGCAACCGCCGACCGCTATCACTCGGCGGCACTCGTGGTTCTGAAGCGACCCCCCTCCCTCGATCCAGACGACATCCTCTTCGACGATTTCGAGGGGGACCGTTACGAGAAATGGACCGCGAGCGGGGACGCCTTTGGCGAAAGGCCACTTCGCCTACCGGTCCCCGATTATCAGGGAGAGGTCGATGCCCACGGGCAAGGTTTGGTCGGCTCCCACAATGGCCGTGTCCCGATCGACGTGCGAGGGCGAGATGCCTTGCGAGGCGTTCTGACGTCGGACGAGTTTCGCATCCAGCGGAATTTTCTGCACGCCCTGATCGGTGGAGGTTCCCATTCGGGCAAGACCTGCGTGAACATCCTCGTCGACGGTCAGGTGGTCCGGAGCGCGACCGGTCGGGACGAAAATAAGATGAGCCCGGCCGTCTTCGATTTGAGGCCCTGGCGAGGGAAGTTCGCGCGCTTGCAGGTGGTAGACGACGACGCGGGCGGATGGGGAAACATCAGCCTGGACTGGGTGGTCTTCAGCGACCTCGAATCGCCGCCAGGGAGTCCGGAACGCTCCGTGCGGGCGGAGGCGCGGGAGCACCATCTCGACGAAGGCCTGCTTACCAGGTGGGTCCAGACCTTGGCACAAATCGGGCCTGCGACGCCCGCGAAGGACGTGACGAATCGGCCGATTCTCGCCGATTTTGGAGGCCCCGACTTCGGTGATTGGACGACGACCGGCGACGCCTTCGGGACAGGCCCCACGGTTGCCGGCGATTTTGTTGTCCTTCCTTCTCAGATCCAGTCCGTCCCGTCAGGGGTGGCGCACAGCGGACTCGTCGCGAAGGGACTCTATGGGGTTTTGCGGTCGCCAACCCTTCCGCTCGATCGCCGCTACCTCCACTTCCGCACGTGGGGCCAATCGGGCGTGATCAATATCGTGATCGACGGATTCGAGAAAATCCGTGCACCGATCTATGGGGGACTGACCGCCCGGGTGAATTCGGCGTCCCCGGCCTGGATCACCATGGATGTGGGGATGTGGAAGAACCATCGCGGGTACATCGAGTTTGGCGATGGTGCCACCCTCGATTACTCCGGAGGCAACACGCAGATCGCGCCCGGGGACGGATTCATCGCCGTGGATGAGGTCCAGTTTTCCGACTCTCCGACCCCCGCCCCAATTGAGGACTTGAAGCCCGCTCCTCCCTCGACCCGGGAGCAAGTTCACGCCTTCGCCATCGAGAACAACCTCCTACCAGCAACACCGCAGGAGTTGACCTCTCTGACGAAGACTTATATGGAGATTGCCTCCACAGTCCCGCCCCCCACGCTGGCCCCTGCGATTCTGGATGGATCGCCCGAAGATGAACGTGTGCATCTTCGCGGAAGCGCGAGGACTCTGGGCGACGTGGTCCCCCGCCGGTTCCTCGAAGCGATTTCGGGCCCCGAGCCGATGGCGCCATCGACCGGCAGCGGACGCCTGGAACTTGCGGAGCGGATTCTCGACCCCTCCTGCCCTCTGCCCGCTCGCGTGATGGTCAACCGGCTCTGGAAAGGGCATTTCGGCCTCGGCATCGTCAAGACGACCGACGATTTCGGACGGATGGGGGAGATGCCCTCGCACCCGGAGCTTCTCGACTGGCTGGCCTCGGAGTTTCGCGACCGGGGATGGTCTCTCAAGGCCATGCATCGTGAGATGGTCCTCTCCCGGACCTACCGGATGACCAGCGCTCTCGACCCGAAGGCCGATTCCCTCGATCCCGATAACCGGCTCCTCCACAGGATGAATCCGCGACGCCTGGAAGCGGAGGCCGTGCGTGACGGGATGCTCTTTGTCTCTGGCCGACTTGATCCCCGGCTCGGCGGACCGAGCATCATGCCCGAGATCACCCCGTTCATGGAAGGGCGAGGCCGCCCGGGCCGGTCGGGGCCCCTCGATGGCGAGGGGCGGCGAAGTCTTTACCTCAACGTGAGGCGCAACTTCCTTCCTCCGATGCTCCTGGCCTTCGACTTCCCGCCTCCGGCTTCCACGATGGGGCGTCGCAACGTGTCCAACGTCCCGGCGCAGGCCCTCGTCCTGCTGAATGACCCGTTCGTGATCGAGCAGGCCGCGCGATGGGCCCAGAAACTCCTCGCCGAGCCTGATCTCTCGACCGTGGCTCGCATCAAGCACGCCTACGTCCAGGCGTTCGGCCGAATGGCATCCGAGGAAGAGCTCCGCGATGCGCAGGCGTTCCTCGCCGGGAAGGATGCTTCCGCATGGAGCGACCTGGCCCACGTCCTCTTCAACGTCAAAGAGTTCATCTTCGTCCCCTGACACGTCACCGGCGCGGCGAGGACCCTCCCATGCATTGCGGCCGATTCCATTCCGCACCGCTCAACCGTCGCGAGATGCTCGCTCGTTCGGCCAACGGCTTCGGCCTCCTGGCGCTGAACGCACTCTGGGGAGGGCGCCAATCGGCCTCGGGTGCCGATCCCGGCGTGCGAAATCCGCTCGCCCCTCGGGTGCCTCATTTCGCGGCGAAGGCGAAGTCCGTGATCTTCCTCTTCATGGACGGTGGCCCGTCGCAGATGGATACCTTCGACCCCAAACCTCGTCTCGATCGCGAGCACGGCAACCCCATCCAGGCCAAGGTCCAGCCGACCCAGTTCAACGACGTGGGAAACGTCTTGAAGTCGCCCTGGAAATTCCGCCAATACGGAGAGAGCGGGATCCCGGTCAGCGACCTCTTCCCGAACGTGGCCACGTGCGTCGACGACATGGCGATCATCCGCTCGATGACCGCCAACTTCTCCGAGCACACAGCCGCGAACTACTTCATGCATACGGGTTCGGGGCTCCAGGGCCGGCCGAGCGCCGGCTCGTGGGTCACCTATGGCCTTGGCAGCGAGAGCGAGAATTTGCCGGGGTTCGTCGTGCTGAACTGCGGGCTGATCCCGCCCGGTGGCGTGGACAACTTCGGCAACGGGTTCCTGCCCGCGTCGTATCAGGGCTCGATCTTCAAACCCGGCAATCATCCGGTCGCCAACATCACGCCTTCGGCGCATCAGGGGGCAAAGCGAGAGTTGCTGAAAAAGCTGGACCAGCAGGTCGTCGAGCACCTCGGTCGGCACGACGCAATCGAGGCGGCGATCGCCAACGACGAGCTTGCCGCCCGCATGCAGATTGCCGTGCCCGAGCTCATGGAGATCACTGGGGAGACCCCGGCCACGCAGAAGCTCTACGGCCTGGACGACGAGTATGCCCCCGCGCGACTTTTCGCCCGAAATTGCCTCACGGCCCGCCGCCTCGTCGAGCGCGGCGTAAGGTTCGTCGAAGTCCTGTGCCCCTCGGTGGGCGGCGACCGTTGGGATCAGCACGCAAACCTCAAAACGGGCCACGAGAACAACGCCCGCGCCGTCGACCGCGGGATCGCGGGGCTCCTCAAGGACCTGAAATCCCGAGGGCTGCTCGAGTCCACGCTGGTCCTGTGGGGCGGCGAGTTCGGCCGGACACCCATGGCGCAGGGCTCGGACGGCCGCGACCATAACCCGTTCGGCTTCACCATGTGGATGGCCGGAGGAGGGATCAGGGGGGGCACGATCCACGGGGCCACCGACGACTACGGGTATTACGCGATTCAGGACAAGGTCCAGGTCCACGACCTTCACGCCACCATGCTTCATCTCCTGGGGATGAACCACACGCGGCTCACCATGCGGTTCGGCGGCCGAGACATGCGGCTCACCGACGTCCATGGGGAGATCATCCAAAACATCATCGCTTGATCCTTGGCTCGAGCAGCGAAGATTTCAGCCTCGGGACCTTTCGCTCGAGTGTGCTTTTTTGCCAACACCGACCCGGGTGTCCTTTTCATCCGGATTTGTTCGGATTATAGTCACGAATCTTCATGCCACGACGGCATAGGAGTGGGCTCCCTCAGCAATCGCTGATTCTGCCCGATCAGGTCTCGTGTTCTCTTCCTTGAAGGGCGTGACGCCGTGAGACGACTGATCCTGTTGCTCCTCGTCCTCAGCACGACGGCGGCTGCCTCGTCGGCGCGGGCCGACCTGATCATCACCATCGACAGCGCAAGCGTCCCGGTCGACGGACTCGGTGTCGTCAACGTGTGGATCGAGAGCGACGACCCGATCGCCGACGAGATCAACTCCTATGAACTAAAGTTCGCACTCACCTCACGCGACAACTCGACGTTTAAGGAGCTGTACTTCTCCGACCCGCAGACCTTCAACTTTCTGACTGACGTGAACTATGTCTTTGTCAATCAGAGCCTGAACGTCATCTTCAATCCCTGGACGCCCGAGCCGATCCCGACCACCATCACTATGGGCGATAGTGTGTCGAGCGTGGCCAACGTTTCGGTCACCACCCAGAAGCTGCTGCTTGTCCAGTTGAACCTCTCGGCCGAGCTTTTCCCCCTGAACGCGGGGGACGAGTTCGACCTCTCTCTGGTGTCGGCCCACTTCACTCGTTATGACTTCGCCGATCCCGATTTCGACCCCCTGGACCCACAGACGGTGGATGTCAATTTTGTCCAACCGTCCGATGGATTGGTCACGATTACCGCGAGTGTGGTGCCCGAGCCGTCGACCGCCGTGCTCCTAACCCTGGGACTTCCCGCAGTCCGCCTCGTTCGTCGAGCGAAATTCCGATCGAGGTCCTGAGACTTGAGAGTGCATTCTAGTCGGCATTGAAATGCCCCTGACGAATTCACGACGACCCTGATCGTGCGAGTCCTCACCTCGCCCGATCAGGGTCGATCGCTTGTTCTGTCCGACCCCGATGGGCTTGCTCGCGACTCTCTAGGATTCATCGGTCTTCCCGGATATGGTGAACAGGCCGCGGGGATTCCCTGCAGAGAGAACTGGGGCCGAGGGGCGTAACCATGCATCGTCGTCATTTCCTCGAACGATCGGCTGGCCTGGTGGGAGCTGCCAGTGCTGTAACCTCTCTGCGGGCCGAAACCACCCGCGGATACCTTGCGAACGACACGATCGAGGTCGGCTGCATCGGGACCGGCGGGCGTTGTCAGCACTTGATGAAGTCACTGGCGAACATCCCCAACGTGAGGATCTCCGCCGTTTGCGACGTGTACGATCCGAACCGGGAAGGGGCGAGGAAGCTGGCCGACAAGGATGCCACGGTCTTTGCCGACTATCGCAAGCTCCTCGATCGCTCGGACCTCGACGCCGTCCTGATCGGGGCGCCGGACCACTGGCACGTCCCCATGACGGTCGACGCGTGCGCTGCGGGCAAGGATGTTTATGTGGAGAAGCCTCTCACGCATAGCCTGTCTGAAGGCGCCCGCGTGATCGAGGCCCAGGACCATCACAAGCGGATCGTCCAGGTCGGAACCCAGCAGCGGAGCATGACACATTTCCAGGAGGCCAAGACCCTGATCGACGCCGGGCGGATCGGCAAGGTCTTCAAGGCCCACCTGACCTGGAATCGCAACCAGACCTCACGCATGGCCCGGGACAGGTCGGCGATCGACCCCAAGCTCGTCGATTGGAAAGGCTTCCTCGGTTCCGCGCCCGATCAGCCGTTTGACGACTACCGGTTCCGCAACTGGCGGTGGTTCTGGGACTTTGGAGGCGGATTGCTCACGGATCTCATGGTCCACTTCGTTGACGTGGTCCACTGGTATCTCGACCTGGAGCACCCCGACAAGGCCGTGACCATCGGCAACCATCTGGCCGCCCGCGACGTGTGGGAGACGCCCGACACGATCCAGTGCCTCCTCCAGTACCCCGGCGACATCCAGGTCTATTACGAAGGCACGTTCTCGAATGCGCGGAACGGGGCCATGGTCGAGTTCATGGGAACCGAGGGCACGATCAATCTCGATCGCGGTGGGTATCAGATCTTCCCCGAGCGAGGGAAAGGGAAGTTCGAAGAGCGAATCCTCGGCTCCGATCCCGCACGAGGTCGCGATTTCTACGACAAGCCCGACGGGGAACTTCTCCACTTGACCAACTGGCTCGAATGCGTTCGCAACCGAAAGACGCCCAATTGCCCGGCGCAGGCCGGGGTGTCCGCAGCCTCGGCGGCCCATCTCGGCAACCTCGCGTATCGCCAGGGAGGCGTGGCCGAGTGGGCCAAGGTCAAGGCTTGAGACTTCGGGGCTTCGAATGACGAACCTGACCGCGGCCCGGTGGCAGATGGCGCTCTCCCTGGGTTTCCACATCCTCTTCGCCGTCGTGGGCATCGCCCTGCCTATGCTCATGGCGATCGCGGAGGCCGCCTGGCTGCGTACCGGCGACCCGATCTACAAGGATCTGGCCAAACGCTGGGCGAAGGGGGCGGCCATCCTGTTCGCGGTGGGGGCGGTCTCGGGTACGGTCCTTTCCTTCGAGCTCGGGCTCCTCTGGCCGGGCTTCATGCGCTTCTCCGGGCCGATCATCGGCGTGGGGTTTGGTCTGGAGGGCTTCGCCTTCTTCACCGAAGCCATCTTCCTGGGCATCTACCTCTACGGATGGGATCGCATCTCGCCGGTGGCCCACTGGCTTGCGGGTGTGGTCGTGGCGGTCAGCGGGGCCCTCTCGGGGGTCCTGGTCGTCTCGGTCAACGCCTGGATGAACACGCCCGCAGGCTTCGAGTGGACGCGGTCCGAGGCGAACGGTCTGAGAGCTTCGAACATCGATCCGATCGCGGCCCTCCTCAATCCCGCGATGATCGCCGAGGCCCTGCACATGACCCTTGCGGCCTATGCCGCCACGGGCCTCCTCATGGCCGGGATTCATGCGGGACTTCTGCGACGATCGCCGGGTACCGAGTTTCATCGCCGGGCGCTGGGGCTTTCGCTCTGGGTGGGAGGGATCGCCGCGCTCCTCCAACCGGTTAGCGGCGACCTCTCCGCACGCACCGTGGCGAGGCATCAGCCCATCAAACTTGCCGCGATGGAGGGACAGTTTCGCACCGAGCGTTATGCCCCTCTGCGGATCGGTGGGCTTCCCGACCCCGATGCCGGCGTGACCCGATATGCCCTGGAGATCCCGGGAGGTCTGAGCTTCCTCGCGTTCCATGATCCCAGCGCCGAGGTGAAGGGCCTGCTCGATTTCCCGTATGCGGACCGCCCGCCCGTTCGCGTGGTGCATCTCGCGTTTCAGGTCATGGTGGCCTGTGGGACGGCCATGATGGGGCTCTCGCTCTGGGCCGGTTGTCTAGCCTGGAGAGGACGAGGCGTCCCCACGAGCCGGACCTTCCTCCTGGCGTGCCTGCTCGGTTCTCCGCTCGGGATGATCGCGGTCGAGGCGGGCTGGACGGTCACGGAGGTCGGTCGCCAGCCCTGGATCATCTACCGCGTGATGAGGACGGCCGAGGCCGTGACCCCCGTGCCCGGCCTGTGGATCTCGCTGGTCGGCTACGCCTCGCTTTACGCGTTCCTCGGGATCACCGTGGTGTTGCTCCTGCGGTCCCAGTTTCGGGCGAGTCCCGGTGGGGGTCCGAGCCCATGACACCCAGCCTGGCTCTGGCCTGCGTGATGCTCTCAGCCTTGACCCTTTACGCCCTTTTCGGTGGGGCCGATTACGGGGCGGGCGTTTGGGACTTGCTGGCGCGCGGTCCAAGAGCCGCATCGCAGCGAGACCTGATCGCTCATGCGATCGGGCCGGTCTGGGAGGCCAATCATGTGTGGCTGATCCTGGTCGTCGTCCTGCTCTTCACCTGTTTCCCTCCGGTCTTCGCGACCGTCATAACGACGCTCCACGTCCCTCTCTCGCTCATGCTCGTGGGCATCGTGCTGAGGGGATCCGCGTTCACCTTCCGGGCCTACGACCCGAGCGAACGAGCCCGGAGGCGATGGAACCGCGTCTTCGCGATCCCGAGCGTGATCACGCCGATCCTTCTGGGGATGATCGTCGGAACAATCGCGATGGGCAAGGTGGGCGTGTCTCCCGATCGCGCCTTGCCGGTAACGGCGTGGTGCGGCCCGTTTCCGGTGGTCGTCGGCCTGTTCACGCTCTCGATCTTCGCCTTCCTGGCCGCGGTCTATCTGACGCTCGAAACGCAGGATCCGGCGTTGCAGGAGGAGTTTCGCTTCCGAGCCCTGGCCTCATCAATCGTCGTGGGAGGTCTGGCCTACGCCGTGTACTTCCTGGCTCAGGAGGAGGCCCCGGATCTCATCCGGGGCCTTGGGGCCACACGCTGGGGGCTCCTCGTCCGGATCGCCACGGGCACCGCCGCCGTGGCCGCGATCGCGGCCCTCTGGTTGCGTCGGTATGCGATCGCGAGGACCACGGCCATGATCCAGGTGGCCCTGATCCTCTGGGGATGTGCACTGGCCCAGTCGCCCTACCTCGTTCCACCTTCGCTGACGATCGAATCCAGCGCCGCCCCGCCGATCGTCCAAAAACTCATGCTCGGAGCCCTCGCCTTGGGGCTGACCATCCTCGCACCGTCCCTCGTCTACCTGTTTCGCATATTCAAAACGCACACCTTCGCCCGACAGGTCGAGTCCCAGACCCCGAGACCCTGACCCCACGGACTCCGAAGTGTCTGCCAAGTCAATCCTCACGGTCCTGACTTCTTCCTCGGAAGCACCGATCACCCCACAGTTGGACGACCAAAAAAATCGAGTCAGCCCGGATGACCGGGCCGA
>JANOBY010000568.1:0-8136 GCA_031411935.1 Planctomycetales bacterium
GGTCGGCCCCAAGCTCGGTGAACACGAGATACCCCACGTCCCCGCCGGGATGGAAGATCGGCGGGGCGAGGTCCTGGACGCGGCCATCGGGCAGGACCCGGCGACGGGCATACGTCTTCTCTACTCCGGGCAGGATCGGGACAGTGAAGACGTGGGCGCCGCCGGGCTTCAGGACGCGGCGGATCTCGGCGAGGGCCACGCCAAGGTCGGGCACATGCTCCAGAGTCTCGGAGGTAAGCACGAGGTCGAACGCGGCATCGTCGTAGGTGAGCCCCGAGAGGGACTCGCAGCGCACGCCGTGATGCCGCACTCCGGGTGGGACGCCCTCATGGTATTCGGAGTAGCAGAGTCGGGGATGGTTCGTGAGGGCTTCGTGCAGGCCCTCGACCCGGTTCAGCTCGGCGATGTGGAATTCAAGGATCTCGGGGCGAGAGGCCCAGTCCTTCAAGGATCGAGGAGGTGGACCCACGATCGGGAACGTGTCCATGAGGACCCTGGCCATGCGACGTGCCCGGAGCTGCGCACCGCAAACCGAGCAGAGAAGCGTCTCCTTGCGGGCGAGGGCGCGGGCCACTCGCGGGGAGAGGCCCCAGAGTTCCACGAGCCTCGGCGGGATCGCCCGGCGGCGGTAGAGCATGAGGGCCATGCGTCCGCAGCACGAGCAGCGTTCGATCTGTCCGCTGGCGATGGCGCCCGCGTACTCGCCGACCGTCCACCGCAGGCGGTGCGCCCCGTTCCAGATCGGCAGCAATGCCCACTTCACGCCCGCAGGAAACCGCATGAACTGGCCTCTCCTCAGATCACGTCCTGATCCCGCCATTCGGGCGATCCGGGCCCGATCACGATAGCGAACATCGCGGGCCGGGGCGAGCGAGGGGCCGGAAATCGGCCGCTTCGCAAAATTGCCCGGTGGCAGGCGTGGCATGGGCGCGGCCCGGTCTTTATGCTAGGGGAACTCCACGAGGTCTACCTCTCACCATCGTGGCTTCGTCCCCCATCGATCCGGGAGATCCGCCCTTGCGCCTCGGTATCCTGACCGCGTTCTGTGTGGTGGCCAGCCTGACCTTGCCCGCGTACGCCCGGGCGGGAGAGGCCGACGAACTCTTCGCGAAGTTCGTCGACGACTACTTCGCCGCCTATTTTCGGCACGCGCCCAGCGCCGGGACCGCCGCGGGCCTGCATGATTATGACGACAAGCTCGAAGACATGTCGAAGCCCCATATCGACGCCCGCCTGGCCGAGGTCAAGGCGTTCCAGAAGCGTCTGGAAGGGGTCGACACCAAGGCCCTGTCGTTCGACAACGCGATCGACGCCGCCGTGCTCGACGGCCAGATGAAGGCCGAGGTCCTGGACGTGGAGGTGCTGAAGACCTGGCAGGTCAACCCGATCAACTACGTGGGGCTCCCGGGCTCGGCGATCGACGGCCTCATGAAACGCAACTTCGCGACGCCGGCCGAGCGACTGAAGTCGGTGATCGCCCGCCTCAGGAGCGTGCCCGCCGTTCATGCCGCGTGCAAGGCGAACGTGACCACGCCCCCGGCGGAGTTCACCGACCTGGCCATCCGCGTGGGGAAAGGCTCGGTCGGGTTCTTCGTGGATTCGGTCGCGGTCTGGGCGAAGGAGGCCGCCGGCAAGGACGAGGCCTTGCTCAAGGAGTTCGCCGCCGCCAACGACGCCGCGATCGCCTCGACGAAGGACCTGGCCGCCTGGCTCGAATCGGACCTGAAGCTTCGGTCGAACGGCAAGTACGCGATCGGCGCCGAGAACTTCCTGCTCAAACTGAAGTACGAGGAGATGGTCGAGCTCTCCATGGCCGAGCTCCTCGCGAAGGGAGAGGCGAACCTCGCCCGCGACTATGCCGAGTTCGTCAAGACCGCCAATCTCATCGACCCGGCGAAGACCCCCGCCGAGGTCATGACGGCCCTGAGCGACAAGCACCCCACGCCCGAGGACCTGATCCCCTCCGTGCGCCGGTCGGTCGAGGAGGCCCGCCAGTTCCTCATCGATAAGGGGATCGTGACCGTGCCGTCCGAGGTCCGCGTGCGGATCGAGGAGACCCCCCCGTTCGCCCGCAACGGCGGGTTCGCCTCGATGGACACCCCGGGCCCGTTCGAGACGAAGGCCGCCGAAGCCTTCTACTACGTCACGCCCGTGGAGCTGGACTGGGACGCGAAGCACAAGGAAGAGCACCTGCGCCTTTTCAATGCTCCGGTGGTCGCCATGATCAACGTGCACGAGGCCTACCCGGGCCACTACCTTCAGTTCCTGTACGCACCGCGGTTCCCGACCAAGACCCGCAAGCTCATCGCCTGCGGGACCAACGTGGAAGGCTGGGCGCACTACACCGAGCAGATGATGGTGGACGAGGACTTCGGCGCGGGCGACCCGAAGATCCGCCTCGCCCAGCTTCAGGAAGCCCTCCTGCGTGATTGCCGCTACGTGGTGGGCATCAAGCTCCACACCGAGGGCTGGACGGTCGAGCAAGGAGCCAAGCTCTTCGAGCAAAAAGCCTTCCAGGAGCCCGCCAACGCCTACGAGGAAGCCCGTCGGGGAGCCTACAACCCCACCTACCTCTACTACACCTTCGGGAAGCTCCAGATCCAGGGGCTCCGCGACGAGTTCAAGGCGAAGAAGGGCGGATCGCTCCGCGAATTCCACGACTTCTTCGTCTCGCAAGGCGGGATCCCGATCGCCATGGTCCGCAAGATCCTGTTCCGGGACTGATTCTTTGCTGCCCAACGGATGGGGAAGGAACCGCCAAGACGCGGAGAAATTCAAAGAAATTCACAATGCTGCATTTCTCTGATTCTCCGTGTTTTTGCCCTGGTAGTTCCATCCCATCCCCCTTCGACGGATATGACACCCGAGGTTGACGGCATGAAAGCGGTTGTGATCGGCGGCTCCGGCCAGATCGGTGGATGGCTCCTGAAGGCGCTGGCCCGTCGGGGGCATCAGGCGGTGGGAACCTATAACACGGTCGCGTATCCGGGCCTCGTGCCGCTGGACGGAGGCGACCTGGACGGCTCGGCCGCGTGGGTCCGCTCCCAGAAGCCCGACCTCGTGTTCTTCCCGGCCGGATTCACCTGGGTCGATGGGTGCGAGCGCGACCCCGAGAAGGCCCGGGGTGCGAACCTGGAACAGCCGCGGAACCTCGCGATCGTGGCCGAGGAACTCGGGGCGAAGTTTGTCTACTTCTCGACCGACTACATCTTCGACGGCGTGAGCGGCCCTTACGACGAGACATCGCCCACAAATCCTCTGAGCGTCTACGGTCAGGCCAAGCTGGAAGCCGAACAGGCGCTCGCGGGGCTCCTGGGCGACCGGCTCCTGATCGCGCGCACCTCGTGGGTCTTCGGCCCCGAGCGGCAGGGCAAGAATTTCGCCTACCAGCTGGTGAAGAGCCTGGCGCAGGGCAAGACGCTCACCGTCCCCTCCGACCAGGTCTCCAGCCCGAGCTACGGTCCGGACGTGGCCGAGGCGACCGTGAGGCTGCTGGAGAACGGCGTTTCGGGGGTGGTGCACGTGGTCGGGCCCGAGGTCATGGCCAGGCCCGAGTTCGCCTCGGCCATCGCCAGGGCGTTCGAGCTGGACCCCTCGCTCGTCGAGTCCAAAACGACCGAGGAGCTGGGGCAGGGGGCGCCCCGCCCGTTGCAGGGCGGCCTGCTCGCCCCCCGTCTGGAGGCCGCGTGCCCCGGGGTCATGCGCACGCTGGAAAGCTCGCTCGCCGACTTCCGACGAGAAGTCAGCACGAACCCGGAATGGGCTCGGCCCGGCTGAGCCGATCGTTGTCGGCCATCCATGCGTCGCGATAACAGGCCGCGTCGTCGCTCTCCGCGGGGAGAACCTCGGCGGGGCCCGGAGTGTCCAGGCTGGACGGATCGAACTCGGCCGCGAAGCCGATCTCGGGTTCCGAGGCCTGGAACAGAGACATCTGAGTGCTCACCGATGCCTGGGCGGGAGCCTGCCCCCTGAGCGCGAGCAGCTTCTTGCGGAGCCGGGCGCTTACCCCCGCATGCGCCGCCTGACTTTGCAGCATGTGGTACAGCTTCTGACCCGCTTCCGTCCCATACTTCTTGACGTAAAGTTCGAGTTTTCTCAACGGTTCAAACTCCGGAAGGACACAAAGGAATCCACTCTGTTTATTACGAGATCGGGGCACCCAGGGTTCACCAAAATCGGACATACGAGACGATTTTAAACCATTTTACCATAAGAACTTACGTAACCATTTCGAAAGCCTCGACGAATCATGCTCCAAACGATTTCCGAGGGGCCGCAGAGTGCCCACCTCTCCCACGAAACCATCGCGATGGGAGGCCCCTTCGATCCGCCAAAATCGGCGCGACCGCTTGACGGGGGGATTTCCGTCGCGGTTAACTATTTGGAATCCGAATAACATACCGTGTATAGTATCGAGGATTCGCCCGGCGGTCGGTCTGCCCGCCGCGGGTCCGGAAACGAGGTCCGCCCCGCCCTGGGGCGTGCGAGGTCGTCCATCCATGCAGCTGGAAGCGTTGAAGATCTTCTGCGACGTGGTGCGCTGGGCCAGCTTCTCGCGCGGAGCGAGCGAGAACGGCGTGTCCCAGAGTTCCGCGAGCCAGGCGGTCCACCAGCTCGAGCTGCGTCTGGGCGTGAAGCTGATCGACCGTTCCAAGCGGCCGCTGGTCCCCACGTCGCACGGTCGGGTGTACTACGAAGGCTGCAAGGACCTGGTGGGGCGGTACCTGGAGGTGGAAAATCGGGTCAAGGCGCTGGAGAACGACCAGAACGTGGTGGGCACGGTGCGGGTGGCGTCGATCTACTCGGTCGGCCTGAACCACCTGACCCGGTACGTGGACCGGTTCCACGCGATGTACCCCGGCGCCGACGTCCGCCTCGAGTATCTCCACCCCACGCGGGTGGTCGAGAGCGTGGCGGCGGGCTCGGCCGACCTCGGCCTGATCTCGTTCCCGAAGAAGTGGCCCGACCTGACCGCCATCCCCTGGCGAGACGAGGAGATGGTGGTCGCCGTGCCCCCGTCGCACCGGCTCGCCCGGCAGGCGACCCTGGACGTGGCCGAGCTGGACGGCGAGAAGTTCGTGCACTTCGACTCCGACCTCTCGATCCGGCGCGCGATCGACCGCTTCCTGCGCAAGCACGGCGTTCAGGTCGAGACCATGCTCGAATTCGACAACATCGAGAACATCAAGCGAGCCGTCGAGATCTCGGCGGCCGTGGCCGTCCTGCCCGCGCCGACCGTGGCCCGCGAGGTCGACGCCGGCACGCTCGCGGCGGTCCGCTTCCGCGACCACCGGCTCACTCGCCCCCTGGCGGTGCTCCACAAGAGCGGAGGCGGCCTGGGCCTGACCGTGCAGAGGTTCCTGGATCTGCTGAACACCCCCGAGGCCGCGGCGAAACAGGCCGTGGCCGCCGCAGGCCAACCGGCGTGAGCCGACCCGAGGCTGGCGGCCCTCAGCGGGCCCACCGCCTCCCTGACATCCCGATATCCCGACACGAACCGCCCGAGACGACCCGGCTGGGCCGAATGGCAGGCCCCCCGCGAAAGGTAGACGATCATGTCCATCGGATTCCCCCAGGCCCAGGGCCTTTACGACCCCAAGAACGAGCACGACGCCTGCGGAGTGGGCTTCGTCGTCCACCTCAAGGGGCAGAAGTCGCACTCGATCGTCCGCGACGGCCTGACCGCGCTGATCAACCTGGACCATCGCGGGGCCTGCGGCTGCGAGAACAACACGGGCGACGGCGCGGGCATTTTGCTCCAGATCCCGCACGAGTTCCTCAAGGCCCGATGCGCAGCCCTGAACATCACGCTCCCCGAGCCCGGCAAGTACGGCGTGGGGGCCTTCTTCACGTCGCCCATCTTCGCCCAGCAGGCCTTCGGGCAGAGGCTGTTCGAGACGATCGTGCAGGAGGAGGGCCAGACCTTCCTCGGCTGGCGCTCGCTGAAGACGAACAACGCCAGCCTGGGCGACTCGGCCAAGCGGGTCGAGCCCGCCATGTTCCACGCGATCATCGGGTCGAACTACGACGATCCCGACAGGTTCGAGCGCAAGCTGTTCGTGATCCGCAAGCGGTTCGAGGAGGCGATCCGGGTCTCGGGCCTGGAGGATCACCGCTTCTTCTACTTCTCGAGCCTGTCCTGCCGCACGATCGTCTACAAGGGGATGCTCACCCCGCACCAGTTGCCTGAATACTTCGACGACGACCTGGGCGACCCCGCGCTCACGAGCGCCATCGCCATGTTCCACTCGCGGTTCAGCACCAACACGTTCCCCTCGTGGGAGCTGGCCCACCCGTACCGGATGATCTCGCACAACGGCGAGATCAACACCCTTCGCGGCAACATCAACTGGATGCGGGCGCGCGAGGCCCTCTTCGCAAGCGAGCTGTACGAGGAAGGGGACGTCAAGAAGCTCCTGCCCATCATCCGCGAGGGGCTCTCGGACACCGCGTGCCTGGACAACGCCGTGGAGTTGCTGGCGAAGAGCGGCTTCGGCCTGGCGCGGACCATGATGATGCTCGTGCCCGAGGCGTGGGAGAACCACGAGACCATGAGCCAGGAGAAGAAGGATTTCTACGCCTTCCACTCCTGCCTGATGGAAGCCTGGGACGGCCCCGCGTCGATCGGCTTCACCGACGGCCGCACCATCGGCGCGGTGCTCGACCGCAACGGCCTGCGGCCCAGCCGATACTGGGTCACCCGCGACGACCGCGTGATCATGGGGTCGGAAAGCGGCATGCTCGACGTCCCGCCCGACCAGGTCGTGAGCAAGGGCAGGCTCGAACCCGGCAAGATGTTCCTCGTGAACATGGAGGAAGGCCGGATCGTCGGCGACGACGAGCTCAAGCACAAGATCGCCACCGAATTCCCCTACGGCCAGTGGCTCAAGGAGCACATGGTCGCGCTGGCCGACCTGCCGAAGGCGTCGCACGTTCCGGGCCCCGATCACGAGACGCTCCTCCAGCGCCAGCAGGCCTTCGGCTACACGCTCGAAGACCAGAAGTACATCCTCGGCCCGATGGGCAACCTGGGCGAGGAGGCGATCGGCTCGATGGGCACCGACACGCCCCTGGCCGTGCTCTCGGATCGCCCTCAGCCGCTGTTCAACTACTTCAAGCAGCTCTTCGCGCAGGTCACGAACCCCCCTCTGGACGCGATCCGCGAGGAGCTCGTCACGTCGGTGCACACCGGGGCCGGTCGCGAAGAAAACCTGCTCATGCCCACGCCCGAGAGCGCTCGGCAGATCTCGCTCGACTCGCCCATCCTGAGCAACGACGAGCTCGCCCGCATCAAGAGCCTGGAAGGCTGGCGAGGCTTCCGCTCGGCCGAGCTGCCGATGATCTTCCCCGCCGCCGAAGGGGCCGCCGGGCTCGAGCAGGCGCTTGCGGAGCTGTTCAAGCGCGCGACCGTCGAGCTGGACCGCGGGGCGAATTTGCTCGTCCTTTCGCATCGCGGGGTGAACGCCAAGTACGCCCCCATCCCGTCGCTCCTGGCCGTGGCGGGGCTGCACCACCACATGGTGCGCGAGGGGCAGCGGACCCGCGCGGGGCTCGTGGTGGAGACCGGCGACGCCCGCGAGGTCCACCACTTCGCCTTGCTGCTCGGCTACGGGGCCGGGTCGATCAACCCGTACCTGGCGTTCGAGACCCTGGACGAAATGATCTCGCAGGGGATCATCAAGGACGGGACGAACCACGCCCAGGCCATGGAGAAGTACCGCAAGGCGATCAAGAAGGGCGTGGTGAAGGTCATGTCCAAGATGGGCATCTCCACGATCCAGAGCTACCGTGGCGCCCAGATCTTCGAGGCGATCGGCCTCTCCCACGAGTTCGTCGACAAGTACTTCACGTACACAGCGTCGCGCATCGGCGGCGTCGGCATCGAGGAGATCGCGCTCGACATGCTCTCCCACCACAAGCGCGCGTTCCCGGAGCGGGAAGGCGGGCTCAAGGAGCTGCTGTGGGGCGGCCAGTACCAGTGGCGCCGCGACGGCGAGTTCCACCTCTTCAACCCGGACACGGTCTTCAAGCTCCAGCACGCGACGCGCACCGGTCGCGGGGAGATCTTCCGCGAGTACACAGACCTCGTGGACCACCAGGCCGCGCGCATGGCTACGTTGCGAGGCCTTTTCCAAC
>JANOBY010000569.1:0-8770 GCA_031411935.1 Planctomycetales bacterium
TAGGCGAACCTGGCCCGTGGGGCGCCCCGCACCGCCCCACGGATAACGGTGGGACCCTCGCCGATCGCCGATCGCGAGGGGGGTTCGTCCCGAGGTTTCGAGTCCGCTCATGAGCCAACGCAACAAGACGCCTTTGCCCGACGCGGCCCCGAAGAGTTCCCGGCTCTCCCCGCCCATTCGGCTCACGGCACTGGCCCTCCTGGCCTTCGGCGCGACCTTCGCCCTGACCAAATTCGGGGGGCGGAGCCTGGATGGGGGCACCCCTCCGCCCGGGATGGTGTCGATCCCCGGCGGCGAGTTCGTGATGGGGTCTCCCGAGCCCGGCTCCATGGCGAACGAACAGCCCTCGCATCGCGTCCGCATTGCCCCCTTCTGGCTCGATGAGCACGAGGTCACGAACAGCGAGTTCCGCGCCTTCGTCGAGGCCACGAACTATGTGACCATCGCCGAGCGCAAGCCCGACTGGGAAGAGTTGAAGGCCACGCTCCCGCCCGGCACCCCCCGGCCCGCCGAGGAGCTGCTGGTGCCGGGTTCGCTCGTGTTCACCCCTCCGGAGGGCCCCGTGCCGCTGGAGAACGCCGCCCTCTGGTGGAGGTGGGTGCCGGGCGCCTGCTGGAAGCATCCCGAGGGGCCCGGGAGCAGCCTGCACGGTCGCGACGACCACCCGGTCGTGCACGTGTCGTGGGACGACGCCGCGGCCTACGCCCGGTGGGCGGGCAAACGCCTCCCCACCGAGGCCGAGTGGGAATACGCCGCGCGGGGCGGCCAGGCCGGGAAGCGATTCACCTGGGGCGACGCCCCTCCTCAGGACGAGAGCCGCCTGGCCAACATCTGGCACGGCGAATTCCCCCACAAGAACACCCGGGCCGACGGCTTCGACCGCACCTCGCCCGTGAAGACGTTCCCCCCCAACGACATGGGGCTCTACGACATGGCGGGCAACGTGTGGGAATGGTGCTCGGACTGGTACCGCGCCGACGCCTACACCCTGGGCCGCGGGGCGACCCTGGACAACCCGCCCGGCCCGTCCGAGAGCTTCGACCCGAACGAGCCGAACGCCCCCAAGCGGGTGACCCGGGGAGGCTCCTACCTCTGCCACGTGACCTATTGCGAGAGCTACAGGCCCGCCGCGAGGCGAGGGACCGCCCCCGACACGGGGCTCTCGCACGTGGGGTTCCGATGCGCCCGGTCGAAGCCGTGACGATCGGTGCGCCGGACGTTCAGGCGGAGGGGCCGGGGCTCGGGTCCCGGATGACCAGTTCCTCGCGCCCTGCCGTGGCCGGTCGGGCGATCCGATGGCCGATGCGCATGGCCGGAAGCTCGATCACGTAGTAACTCAGCGTGGCGCAGGCGAAGATCATCACGATGTTCCATGGGAACATTTGCAAGCTCCGGAGCAGAGCGGAAGTCGTGGGTTCGGTCTCGGTAAAGATCTGTTGCCAGAGATAGAGGCTGTAGGAGAGACGCCCGACCCACCGCATGGGCGAGGATTCCAGCAAGCGTCCCGCGATCCCCTGGCTCCTCAGGACGGTCCCCACCAGGACAAAGGGAATCACCAGGGCCTGAAAACTGGTCAGCGCGATCTGGATCTTCCAGTCCCGGAACATCGGCGCGAGGGCGACCGAAGCCCAGAGGGCCAAGCACAGGGGCCGCCAGACCGCGGGCTGTAAGGCCCTCTGCAATCGCTCGCGCATCGGCGGTGATGCGTTCAGGAACGCGACCACGCATCCCCAGAACAGGCCGTCGGCCGCGATGTGGGAGTAGCCCAGGAGAAGCCCGGCCTCCTCGCCCGGCCGGTTGTGGGACGTCCTGAAGGCGAACGCCCGCCACACCGCGATCCCGATCGCCCCGCACAGGGACAGCGGCAGGCCCCGGCCAATCCCGACGATCACCAGCAACGACGGGAAGACCAGATAGAAATGTTCCTCGACGGCAAGCGACCAGAGGTGCCCGAAATAGGCCGATTCTCGGGGAAAGTAATTGGCGACAAAACCGACACTGACGATCCACTGCCTCCACGGGATGTGGATCACACCGGCCGCCGAGAGAGGAAGCATGACCAGAAACAGCGCGATCAATGCCGGAAAGATGCGGAAGCACCGGCGGATATAGAAGGCCCTCAGGCTGATGCGGCCCCGGATACGCTCCTCATCGATCAGGCGAGAGCAGATGAGGAATCCGCTGATCCCGAAAAAGATCGCCACCCCAAAGGCACCGAGATTGGGGCACGAGGCCAGGACCCGCCTCACGTCTTCCCCGCCGGCTTCGCCGAGAGAGAAGCGGCCGTGATAGAAGATCACGAGCAGGATGGCGATCGCTCGCCAACCGTCCAGGGTTGGCAGATACCCAATGCGAGACGGGGCAAGTGCGGGATTCGGTGGACTCTCGCTCGAGGCCATGGGGTGCGTCGCCTTCGTATGGGAAGCGTCGGGGGCCGGAGGTAAGGTCCCTGGCACCCTATCACCAGGGAGACATCTTTTCCACGATAGGCCTGTGGCTCGGCTTCCCTTGTGCTCGGCTTCGTGTTCCCGTATCCAGGGGATGACCCGGCTGGTCCTTGCCGCGGGACCCTGCGGGAACTTCGGAGACTCGCCGGGGCCACGATCAACCCTTCTCGCGTCGTAGACGAAGCGCCGGGAGTGTGCTAGATTTAGTTGCGATCTCCTCGGGGGGCTGATTTGCCCAGACCTCCACGCCCGAGTCTCGCTCGACCGCGATCCCGGCGATAAAATCCGCCATCGGACTTCCCCTCGCAGGGCCGCACCCGGACAGGAGCTTTCTCCCGATGTCGCAAGCCTCGCGCCGACACCTCAGCACCGAAACGATCGACGGAGTGACGGTTGTCAGCTTCGTCGACACCAAGATCGTGACCGAAGAGAACATCCAGGAAGTCGGTGACCAGCTCTACCAGCTCGTGGACGTGGAAGGAAAGCAGCAGCTCCTGCTGAATTTCGGCAACGTCCAGTATCTGTCGAGCGCCGCGCTCGGCAAGCTGATCAATCTGAAGAAGAAGGTGGGCGCGGTCAAGGGCAAGCTGAAGCTCTGCTGCATCCACCCCGACCTGCTGGAGGTCTTCCGGATTACCCGGCTGGATCAGGTCTTCGAGATCTACGCCGAAGAGCAGGCCGCCCTGAACAAGTTCTGACATTCAGGGGAGCCCAAGCCCCGCGTGAACTGGAGCGACGATCATGCCTCCCAGCCCGCGCAGTCGGCTACGCCTGGAGACCATCGGGGACGTGACGGTCGTGAGCTTCGCCGACCCCGTGCTCGTCGATGAACTGACCCTGAACGAGGTCCGCGACGAGCTGTATCGCCTGGTCGATGTGGACAAGAAGTCGCGATTGCTGCTCAACCTGGGCGAGGTCCGCAGGTACTCCACCGAGTTCCTCGGCAACTTGCTGGGCCTGAAGCGTCGGATCCAGAAGGCGAAGGGCGACCTGAAGTTTTGCTCGATCTCGCCCGTGCTGATGGACGCGGTCAAGATCCTCCGGCTGGAGACCGTGTTCGACATCTATGACGAAGAGCAAGAGGCCCTGGACGCGTTTTGAACCCCCAGCTCGCGTGCTCCGAGTTGTCTCGTCCGTTTGCGTGGCCGGCCGCGAGTGAATTCCGCCCTTCATGTCTAGCGACCCGACCGCAACCCCGATGATGCAGCAGTATCGCTTGCTCAAAGCTCGCGATCCCGGTGCCCTGCTGTTTTATCGGATGGGGGACTTCTACGAACTGTTCGGCGAGGACGCCGAGAAGGCCTCGGTCCTCCTGGGCCTCACGCTCACGACCCGCGACAAGGGGCCGAACGCCGTGCCCATGGCGGGCTTCCCGAACCAGGCGCTGGACTCCTACCTCGCCAAGGTCGTTCAGGCCGGGCTCCGCGCCGCGGTCTGCGAGCAGGTCGAGGATCCCAAGCTTGCGAAGGGACTCGTCAAGCGCGAGATCGTGCGGATCGTGTCGCCCGGGACGCTCACCGACGAGGCCCTGCTCGACCCCCGCACGGCGAACTACCTGGCGGCGGTGGCCGAGGTCCGGGGCAAGCTCGGGCTGGCCTGGGTCGAGCTCTCGACCGGCGAATTCTCGCTGGCCGAACTCCCCCGGCTCGACCTGGCCGACGAGGTCTCTCGGCTGAACCCGGCCGAGATCCTCGTCTCGGAGACGGCCCTGGACGCCCCCTGGCTCCGGGCCCTGCGCGGAGTCTCGGGCGCCGCGATCACGACCCGCCCGAGCTGGGACTTCCAGCCCGAGCAGGCCCGCGAAGCCCTGCTCGACCTGTTCCACACCCGCACGCTCGGCGGGTTCGGGGTCGACGACCAGGCCCTCGAGGTGGTGGCCGCCGGGGCCCTCGTGGCCTACCTCCGCGAGACCCAGAAGTCCTCGCTCGGCCACCTCACCCGCATCGTCCCCTACCGCCGCGCCGACGCGATGATCCTGGACGAGGTCACGCGGAGGAGCCTGGAGATCAGTCGCACCCTGCGCGACGGGTCCCGCTCGGGCTCGCTCCTGCAAACGATCGACATGACGAAGACGTCCATGGGCGCGCGGCTTCTGGGCCAGTGGGTCGCCGCGCCCCTGGTCTCGCTGGACGCGATCCGCGACCGGCACTCGGCCGTCGAGGAGTTCCTGGGGGACGGCGGATTGCGGGCCGACATCCGCGACAGCCTCAGCCGGTCGCACGACCTGGAACGCCTCGCGGCCCGGGTCGGGACCGGCCGCGCCACCCCCAGAGACCTCGTGGCCCTGGCCCGGACCCTGTGCGTGCTCCCGCGGATCAAGGCGAGGCTCACGGCCCGCCAGAGCCGTCTCATCAATGTTCTTGAGGGGCGGCTGGAGCTGTGCCCCGAGGTGCGCACGGCGATCGAGTCGGCCCTCGTGGATGAGCCTCCGTTGGCCCTGAAGGAAGGCGGACTGATCCGCGACGGCTACCACGCCGGGCTCGACGAGCTCCGCGAGATCGCCCGCGGAGGGAAATCGTGGATCACCGCGTTCCAGGCCGAGCAGGTCCGCCGCACCGGGATCAATAGCCTGAAGGTCGGCTTCAACAAGGTCTTCGGGTATTACATCGAGATCACCAACGTCCACGGCGCCAAGGTCCCCCC
This sequence comes from Planctomycetales bacterium, assembly GCA_031411935.1. Classification (GTDB taxonomy): domain Bacteria; phylum Planctomycetota; class Planctomycetia; order Isosphaerales; family Isosphaeraceae; genus JAQGHR01. The sequence continues at coordinate 5,091 of JANOBY010000569.1, forward strand.
CGACTACATCCGCAAGCAGACGGTCAAGAACGCCGAACGCTACATCACGCCCGAGCTCAAGGAATACGAGGACAAGGTCCTTCGCGCCGAGGATCGCGCCTGGGAGCTGGAGTACGAGCTGTTCGTGACCCTTCGAGACCGGGTGGCGGCCGACGTCCCGCGCCTCGTGCAGGTCGGAGGCGTGCTGGCCAACCTCGATGCGCTTTTGGGCCTCGCCAAGCTTGCCGCGAAGAACGGGTATTGCCGCCCCGAGATGACGACCGACCCGGTGCTCGAGATCGAGAGCGGCCGGCACCCGGTCCTCGACCACATCATGCCGCAGGGCAAGTTCGTGCCGAATGACCTCGCGCTGGGGCACGCACACGGGACGATCCTGCTCATCACCGGCCCGAACATGGCGGGCAAGAGCACATACATCCGCCAGGTGGCGCTCACGGCCATCCTCGCGCAGATCGGGTCGTTCGTGCCCGCGAGACGCGCCAAAATCGGGATCGTCGATCGCCTGTTCGCCCGCGTGGGGGCGAGCGACGAGCTGGGCCGGGGGATGAGCACGTTCATGGTCGAGATGACCGAGACGGCCAACATCCTCAACAACGCCACCCCGCGCAGCCTGATCATCCTCGACGAGATCGGACGCGGCACCAGCACGTTCGACGGCGTGTCCCTGGCCTGGGCGATCACCGAGCACCTCCACGACCGCGTGCAGGCCCGAACCCTGTTCGCCTCGCACTACCACGAGCTTGTGGACCTGGAGAAGACCAGGCCCAACCTCCGCAACGCGAACGTGGCGGTGCGGCAGGTCGGCGGCGAGATCGTGTTCCTGCACCGGATCGTGCCCGGAGGCGCGGACCAGAGCTACGGGATCCACGTGGCGAGGCTCGCCGGGATCCCCTCGGCCGTGCTCGAACGCTCGCGAGAGATCCTGGCGTTCCTCGAGAAGCAGCACGTGCCCGAGGCCGACGCATCGCAACCCATGCGCAAGGTGAAGACGGCCCGCGCCCTGCAAGGCAGCCTGTTCGCCTCGCTGCCCGACCCGATGCTCGACGAGCTTCGCGGAGTGGACCTGCAAGCCATGACGCACGAAGAAGCCGTCGAGATGCTGGCCAAGCTCCGCGAGCTCGCGGGTTAAGCCGGGGCGTTCCCGACCCGCGGGGAATCGCTTAGAATCCCCTATCCCTTTTCCCAGCGGGGCGGGCATCACTGCCCGCCTACAAAGGGTTGGATGATTCCATCACGCAGCCCGCAACGCGACTTCGACCCTCCTTCGACGGAAGAGCGTGACGACGATGACCACCCCCAAGCCACGCGACCTTCTGGCAGAATGGCCCGAACGCGAGCGCTACTGGAGGCGGAGGCTCGGCCGGGTGCGCATCGGGGTGGAGCCGATCGCCGATCAGCTCGAAAAATACCGCCTGGTGACCTGGACGCTCACGGCGGTGGCGACGGGCATCGCCATCATGTTCGTCGCCCTGTTCACGGCGTTCGCGCACCCGTTCATCGGGATGGGGGTCGCGGGCGTGATCCTCGGCCCGGTGATCCTCTTCTCGTGGATCGGATTCTGGCGCATGAAAGGCCGCGCCGCCGGCTACCTCCGCGAGAAGGAGGAAGTCGAGCGGCTGCGGCTTATCGCGGCTTCGTCAAAGGGCTAGCTCGAAGACGTTCTCGGTCTCGTCCTCGTCGTCCTCGCAGGCCCCGTCCACCCATTCCTCGGCGTCGGGGGTGTGGGCCTGGAGCTCGGCCTTGAGCCGCTTGCGGGCGGTGTGGAGCCGGCGCTTGATCGTGCCGATGGGGGCCTCGGTCTGCTCGGCGATCTCCACCAGGGACTGGCCCTGGATGTAGAAGGCCACGAGGGTCTCGCGGTCCAGGGTCTTGAGCCGGTTCAGCCCCTCCCAGAGGCGGGCCGACCGCTCGCGGGTGATCAGGTGGTCGAGCGGGTCGTTGCGGCCGAGGGCCACGCTCGCCCCTTCGAGCACCTCGCTCTCGACGCTCGAGGGCGGGACGCGCCGGGTGGCGCGGTTGATCGCCATGCGCACGGCGACCTGGCGGATCCAGCCGGCGAAGCGCTCGGGCTCGCGGAGCTGGTCCAGGCGCTTCATGATGTGGAGGAACACGTCCTGGGTGAGCTCCAGGGCCTCGCTGGGGTTGCCCAGGCGGCCCAGGCACACGGCGTAGACGGTCCGGTGGAACTGCTCGACGAGCTCCCCGAAGGCGTCGCGGTCGCCGTCCTGCGCCCGCTCGACGAGCGCGGCGGTGGCGGTCCAGTGGGTCTGCCGGAGGGCCTCTTTGCGGGAAGCGGAAGAAAGCGTGGCGATCACGGTCGGAATCCCCATCCTCGGGGGTTTTGCGTTGCGGTGACCTTCGGCCGTGTGTGTGTAGGGACACGAAGGTCGGGCGCTCGCGGATCACGGAACCGGACGCGTCGGGGGCGAGGGGAGCGGGTTTCCGGTCGCGGGCCTCGAACAGGACGAGGCCACCGGCGACCGACCGCGGTTCCCATCGCCGCCCGGTGGCGGCCGACGGTGTGACGGCTGGAGCGAGGCGCACAACGGCGGAGAGTTCTCTGCCGGCGTGTTCCACGCGGGCCGAACACCCACCCAGGGTCCGGAACGGCTTCGGAAGGGGGGAGGTGTCGATCGGGCGTGGAGCGCGATCGTCGGTCTCGTCCTCTTCCGGCGCGATTCCTTCAGTTCATAGGGAGGAGTTCAGCACTCACCCCCCGGCGGCGAAGCTCGCGGCCGGGGCAGGTCTGCATCGGGTCGTTGCCAATGTCCTGAGGGTCTCGCTAGCTCGCGATTCGCTCAGGACGCGTAGCCTCGCGGCCTCCGCGGCCCTTCCGGCCCGAATGGCCGGTACGGGTACCGCGACGGTCGGCACGACGACCTCGACGCTCGCCACGCTCGCTCCGGGGCTAAACCGCCACGGAGACAAGCCTTGCGGTGAGAATGGTGGCTGCGAAATCGGCTGCGATCCCCCATACATAATCTTGGAGGGTCGCTTCGATTTCGCATCACCATCGCGCAGGAACTGGCAGGGCATGTGAGGATGGGTCATGCGGGAACGCGAGGTCGTACCGGTGTTGAGACCCGCCAGATTGGCGAGCGAGCGCGTGCCGAGGTTCAGCCCGTTCAGGTTGGCCGACAGCGTGCAGTTCAACATGGTCAGACCCTCACGTCCGCCGCATAGGGCGGGATGGAAAAGCAAGACGGCAGGGATGCGGCGACGCGATATCGCCGAGGGGCCGGCGTTCATAACCGGCAATCGCGGAAAGGACTTCGGTCCTCAAACACCGCAACTCCGAGGCGACCCTGACAGGGCCCCCTCGACCCGAACCATTCCCCGGGGGTATATCCCCAAAGGTGACACGAGGAGCGCTCCGCAGTCGCGGATGTCCCTCGCACGCACCTCCGACATCATAACAACGTCGGAGGTTCGCGCGTATTCGATGATTTCTTTCGATTCCCGGGCGATCCGTTCAGTTGCGGATTTTCGCACGCGGGTTGACCAGAAGCTTCTCATTCACGGGGCAGCGGGGGAGCTTGCCTTCGAGCACGCGGCGGATCTCCTCGGCGGCCTTCCTTCGCAGTTCGACGAACCCCTCCCGGCTGTAGAAGGCGGAGTGCGGGGAGAGGACCACGCGGGGGTGGTGCCTCAGGCGGTCGTCGTCCAGGGGCTCGCGCTCG
>JANOBY010000570.1:0-2909 GCA_031411935.1 Planctomycetales bacterium
CACGAAGCGAGGGTCGTTGCGCCCTCCATGGGCGAATTGGTGAGCGGATTCCTCGCGTCGTGGCCGCACTCCTCGCGGCCTCGCCTGGTGATCGGGCGGGAGCCCGAAGCCCCCGGTGAGGCGGCCGTTATCGCGGCCAACCTCGACCTGGCCGATCAGGCGGAGGAGATCCTGCTCATCCACGCCGGCAACTTCTCGGACATCAACCTGTCGCGGATGATGGCCTTCCACGGGGACCACGACCAGGACCTGACCGTGGCCCTGTTCCACGCCTCGGAGGACGAGGCCGCCTCGTTCGTCACCCTCGACAAACGCAAGAAGATCGTCTCGCTGACCGATCGCCTCGGCCGCAGCGACCTCGCCCTGGCCGAAGTCATGGCCCTGTCGGCCTCGCTTTATCGCGAGATCGCCGCCGCCGGCGCCGCCGACCCGGGCCTCGACATCCTCCGGACCTATCGCGAGCGGACCTGGGGATGGCCCTGGGTCTGGTATCACCGCAACGTCCGGGGCGCCGAGGCGCTGGAGAGTGTGCGCGACGAGGCCCCGGCCATCCTGAGCGACCTCCAGCGACGGGGCCGGCCGGCCGTGTTCCTCGACCGCGACGGCACGCTGATCCAGGAGGTCAATTACCTGACCGAGCCGGAACAGGTGCGGATCCTGCCGGGCGTGGCCGAGGCCCTGCGGCGATTGCGGGTCGGCGGCTATGCCCGGGTCGTCGTGACCAATCAGTCGGCGGTGGGCCGCGGGATGATCACCGTCGAACGCCTGCACGAGATCCACGAGGCCATGCACCGCCACCTGGAGGAGCAGAACGCCGCAGTGGACGCCATCTATTTCTGCCCGGACGCGCCGAGCCAGGACGGGGCCCCCGTGCCCGACCACGCCCACCGCAAGCCCGGGGCGGGCATGCTCCTGGCCGCGGCGGCCGAACTGGGCCTGGACCTCGAATCCTCCTGGATCGTGGGCGACCAGCTCGGCGACCTGATCGCGGGAGGGCGGGCCGGGTGCCGGGGCGCGATCCTGGTCCAGACCGGCCAGGGACTGAAGGGACGCGATCAACCCGACGTGTCGTATGTGGTCGCCCCCGACCTGCTCGCCGCCTCCGAGATCATCCTCTCGGGCGACGAACGCCAGGCGGTCCCGGTGAGGGCACCTCTGCTCGCCTGAGGACGCCGCAGGATCTCTCTGCCCGCTCGCGGCCGTTCCCCTCAACGCACCCCGGGCCTTCGGGAGGGACGTCGAGGGGCCCACGCGGGCGGTGGCGGCCCGGCGTCAGCCTCCTCGGCGGGTCCGTCGAGGTCGTGGCCGTCATCGCCCAGAGCGGCGTGAATCAGGGTCTCCGCCTGCTCGGCCGTGAGCGCCCGGTCCGTGGCCAAGGGCGGGCCCTCGCCGAAGATCCTCTCGCGGACCTGCTGGAAATAGAGGCTCTGCGCGCGGGCGTTTCCGCTCACCGCGTCGCCGCGCACCGCGTCGCAGATCATGAGGTCCACGACCTCGTCGTAAAGTCGACAGGCCTCGTCGAAGGCCTGCACCCTCTGGCGGGCGTCGCGGACGTCGATCAGGCTGACCGACGCAGCGTTGCAGGCGTGGATCAGGCTGCCGGTGCGGGTCGCCGCGTCCAGCCAGGTCGCCATCCACGATTCCGGAAGTTCCCACGCCCGTGGCGAGACCACAAGCGTGGTGAGCGAAGGCGGGGCCGGCTGCGTCCCGCTCGGGGCGAGATCGGAAGGGGAGGGCGAGGCCCCGGATGGGGGGGATGCGGTCCTGCGTCGGGGAGGCTTCTGCGAGGCCATGGCGTGATGCCGCCTATTTGCTGATTCCGTGGAGTCCAGGTGACTCGTCCGGGGGTGCGGCGGCGGTCGCGACGACATGGGCCGTGAAGGGGACGGCATGACGGTCCGTGTCGGCGGTGGCGAGCTCGGCCGGGACTCCCCGAACTGACGATGTCCATGCGACTCCCTCGCTATGATGACAACATCGTGACCGGTCGCCGTCCCGATTGCTCAATCCGGATACGCCGGAAGTTTCCCGGCGAAGTCTCCACCGACGACCGTCAGGCGTGCACCGACTGGGCTTCAAGCTTGGCGATCCGCTCGCGGAGGGCGAGCAGTTCGGCCTGCTCGACCGGGGCGGGAAGTGCGGCCCGGAAATCGGCGTTGTTCGACCACCAATCCATCCCCATCTCGCGGGCCTTGTCCACCGAGGCGACCACCAGGCGGATCTGGATGGTCAGCAGCTCGATATCCACGAGCTTGATTTTAATATCGCCGGCGATGACCAAGCCCTTGTCGAGCACACGCTCCAGAACATCGGCGAGGGTGGCGCTGTGGATGGAATGGGCCGCCACTCGGGGCGCATTGATCGACATCGTTCGAGTCCTTGATCGAGGCTTCCGGGGGAGATGCGGGGTCACGACCCGGCGTCAGGGACGCCCGGCGGGCCGGACCGGGTTGCGGATGTTGCCGAGGGTGCGGACGCGTCGGGCGAAGGTCACGCGGCCATCCTGCTGGACGCGACGGAAGGACGAGCTCGCGAGCGAGGAGGTCACGTCGCGCATGGTTTTCTTCGGGATCATCGGGGGTGACTCCGGGTGCGATCGGGGATGACGCCGAGGCCTCGGCAACGTAAACAGGGCAGTCCGCTGGACGCCTCGTAGGCGGTCCCTGCGCAGTCCGGGCAGGTGAGGGTCGGCCCCTCGATCCTGGCGACCGCCCCGGCACCGCCGCACACGGGGCATCGGTAAGTCTTGTGGCTGCCCGACCCACGGCAGAAGGTGCATCGAACGTGGTGAGCCCGCACGTGCACGACGCCCCGTCCCCCGCAACTGCCGCAAGTCGACAGCTCGGAGAGAATCGCGAACGGGTCCACGCCCTTGCCATGGCAGAAGGCGCAGGGGACGGTGTCAAACC
>JANOBY010000571.1:0-8482 GCA_031411935.1 Planctomycetales bacterium
CCCAGAATCGATACTGGACGAGGTATCCGAGAAATACTTTCAACTGATCCATGGTCGGTAATCCCCCTGGCAGGGTGAGCGTAAGCGGGCCGAAGAGGTGTATCGAGGGTCGAGGCCCCCGGCGGCTCCCAGGGAGTCGCGCCGGAGGAACTCGCCGGGGTGCGATCGAGGGATTACTTCGGAGTCCCCGGGGCCGGGCCCGGGGCAGGAGTCGGCGAGGGCGTGGCCGGAGGGGCCTCGGCCTCGGGGGCTCCGCCCGCGGCGGAGTTGCGCTTCTCGAGCAGGCGAGCGGACTTCTCCACCGAGGCGGCTTCGAGCTTGGACTCGTCGACGATAACCTCGGCGGCGCCCTTGGACTTCTCGGCGGCCTCGGCCATGGCCTTGGTGATCTCGGCCAGGTCCTTGGGGGGCTCGTCGGCCTTGGGGGGCTGCCAGACGAACTCGATCTTGAAGTCGGTGCGGGTCAGGGTTTTGAGGTCGGGGGCCTTCTTGGCCGCGCCTTTGGCGCCGTAGCCCGCGGCGCCCATCGAGCCCATCATGCCTTCCATGTTGGCCCCTCGGCCCCGGCCCATGCCGCCCATAGCCGCGCTGCCCATCCCGGCCCCGCGGGGGTTGCCGCCCTGGACCCCGCCGAGGCCTTCGCCCGCTCCCCCGTCGCCGTCGCCCCCGCCGGAGGACGCGGTCGATCCGCCGGTGGCCTCGGGGCCGAGCAGGGGGGCCATGATGTTCGCTCCCACGGTCTTCTGGCTGGTCCAGGCGGTGTCGGGCGTGGGCAGCCAGGTTACGGTGGCGTGGTGGATGCCCATCGCTCGCAGGAACGGCGCCCAGAAGCGGGGCAGGACCTTGTACTGGAGGTAACGCGTTGGCCCGAGCGAGGTGGCCTTCTCTTCCGGCTTCATCTTGCTGGGGACGTATGTCGGGTTGTAGTGGTGGCCGACGATCTGGATGATCCAGCCCTCGCCGGTGGGGGCGGTGGCGCGATCGTAGGGGTGCATGAAGTTCTTGGCCGACTCGTCCACCGCGTCGGGGTTGCTGAACCAGCCGGCGTCCACGTCCGCCCGCCAGGCGGGGATGATCATGTCCACATGGACGTTGAGCTTGGACAGGAAGTCATAGTTCTTGGGGTCGTTGGGGTCGAGCTTGAATTCCCTGGCGGGATCGGGCAGGGTCTCGCTGATGACCTTCAGCAGCAGCGGCCAGCCGGTACCCGAGGCCTCCTGGTTGACGAGGTTCTGGCCCTTCTGCTTGGCCTGGTCGAACTGCCCCTTGGCCGCGTCGAAGTCGGTCTTGAGCTTCTTGCCGGTCGTCGAGGCGTTCGTGGCCGCCGACACCGCGTCGCTGAACTCGGTCGTATTGACCTTCGCGTAGGCGTTCCAGTCCGAGAGGAACAGGGCGGTCATGCCCAGCATGAGCAGGGTCGACGCCGCCAGCGCCCAAGGCTTCTTACGGCGGATCATCCTCACCTGGGCGATCTCGGGCGGGAGCAGGTTCGTCTTGATCGAGGCCTTGCCCATGCCCTGCGCCGCCAGCCCGTAAGCGATGGCGAAGCTCGGCAGGTTTTCCACGAACTGCGGGGCGGTGATCACGTCCTCGCCTGTGAGCTTCTCGAAACTCTCCAGCTTCTCGACCTCGTAGCTGAGGTTCTGCTGGAGGAATTTCTGGAGCCCCGGCAGCTTGAACCCGTTGCCCAGCCCCACGACCTTGGCGATCTTGGCCGTGCGGTTCACGCTCGAATAGAAGCCGATCGAGCGGTTGATCTCGCTGGAGAAGTCGTTGAAGATCCCGCGCATGGCGGTGAACACCGCGCGGGGGTCGGGGGCCTTGGTGGCGTTACGCTTCAGGTGCTCGGCCTTGGCGAAGGTAAGCTTCAACTCTTTCGTGAGGGCGCGGGTGAAGTGGTTGCCGCCGATCGGCACGTTGCGTTGCCAGATGCGGGTTCCGTCGGAGATGATCAGGTCGGTGTTGTCGGCGCCGATGTCCACGTAGACGATCGAGCCGGAATTGTCGCCCTTGACCGGCTTGCGGTCGAAGTTCGCGAAGTTGTAGAGCGCGATCGGCCCCATCTGGACGAGATCCACCTCAATGCCGGCGTTCTTCAGAGGCTGGATCGCGCGGGCGATCTGGTCGCGCTTCATGGCGAACAGGCCGACCTCGGCCATGGTAAAGCCGTCGTCCTTGTCCTCCCCCTCATCGTTGCCGATCTGCTGGTAGTCCCAGATCACCTCCTCGAGCTGGAAGGGGATCTGCTGGCGGGCCTCGAACTTCACGATGTCGGGGATGCGCTTCTTCTCGACCGGCGGGAGCTTGATGAACTTGACGAGGCCGGCCTGGCCCGACACGCCCAGGCAGACCTTCGAGCCCGTGAGGTCGTTACGCCCCATGAAGGTGGCCAGGGCCTCGCGAACCAGCTCCTCGGGATCGGCGTCGGGCTGGCTGAGGATCTTGGGATACTCGATGAAGTCGAAGGCGTCGGCCGCGAGGGTGTCGGGCTCGGCGCCGGGCATGAGCTTCAGCGCCTTGAGGGCCGCCTGTCCGATGTCGATCGCCCAGACGGGCTGGATCTTGGCCATGCTCGGGAACTCCTGTGCTGTCAGGTCGTCCCCCAGGATCGGGGGCCGCGAGGATGTCGGGCTATGCGCATGGGGGCGAACGGTCGAATCACGCTAGCAGACGGGTCAAGCCCCCGTCAACGTAACATGAGACGGGCAAACGTCCACGGCCGGATGACGTGGACTCTGCTCATCGATCTGAAGGGCCTGTAACTCTTCGACGCACGCAGGTCGGGAAAAGTTCCGCGGTGCTCGTCGTCGCGTGCATTTCGAGCTCAGCGCGACCGACCACCCGCCGGAGGACATCCCGTCCCGGACGACGAAATCCCCCAAGCTTAACATACGATCTGTACGAGGGCCGATTCCTGAGGGTTCGTCCACCTGTGCAGAAATGCCACCGACGAGACGGTGAATTCCGCGGCGCGCAATCCCCACGTCCGGCTCCTCAGGCCGGGTCGAACGCCAGGGAGCGTCCCCCGGACCGTTCGCTCGGACCTCAGGGGCGAGTCATTCCTCTTATCGCCGGGGGCCGGTCGTCTCGGGGTTGACCTCGGGCGGGGCCAGGCGTCGGGCGATCGGGTCGACCGAGGGCGGACCGGTGTCGGGTTGGGTGTCCGAGGTTCCGGTGATCGTGTCCACGCGGAGGCGGTCGAAATAACAATCGCCGTATCCTGCCAGCCCCAGGGTGACGGTCATCTCGCCGTCGTCGGGGGCGAAACGGTAGAGAACAACCTCGCGCCACTTCGGGCTCATGTCGGTCAGCCTGACCTCGTAAGGCTTCCCGCCCAGCGAATCGCGGACGATGAGGCCGCCGGTGGCCCTGGGCAGTTGCCGGTTCAATCGCACGAGCACCCGGATCCGGAACAATCCGCCCCGATGCACGGGGATCGGCGGGGTGCGGACCGCGATCGCCTCGTGGTCGAGGTAGGGGATCACGTCGGCCAGCTGATCCGGGTCCCGATTCTTCGGCAGGACGGTCATGTGCAGGGCCGAGTTGTTGGGGCCGTAGCCGGCTTTCTCGAGGATTTCGAGGCGGGTCTCCACGTCCTCGTCCGTGTGGCTCACGTCGGTCCAGCCCTCGTCCCGCAGGAGCTTCCCGCCCCCGAGGTCGAACGACCCGCTGGGGATCAGGTTCGGGCCGAAGGTGCCCTCGCCGCCGGCGATCCAGCCCAGCCAGCGATAATGCTGGGGAATCGTCTGGAACGCGGTGAGCGGAGGGCTTGCGACCGTGAAGACCATGGGCAGGGGCGGGGCGGCCTCCTCGGCCTTGGCGATCCTCAGGGTGAGGCGGTACATCTGGTCGAAGGCCTTGATGTAGTGCCTCCACTGGAAGTGCCGGATCGTGCGGGCCCCGTGCTTGGCCTCGTCCCAGGCGAGCGCGTACTCCATCCGCTCGCGGGCGTCGACGGCCGACTGGTACAGGGTGTTGGCCTTGGCGATGAGGTCGTTGGCGTCCTGGATCGTGTGGCCCTCGTCGGCCATCGCGTTGTGGACGGCCACGGCCTCGTCGATCTGGGCACGAAGCTGAAGGATGGCGAATTCGGTGGCCCGGGGCGCGATGCTCGCAACCTTGGCCTCAAGTCTTGCTTTCATCGAGAGGTCGGTCGTGACCAGGATCAGCGCCCGTCCGCTGAAGACCTTCATGGTGAACTGGAGGCCGCCGGTGGTGCGTTCCCTCTGGAGAACCTCGATCCCCGCCGGGGTGATCGAGAACGCCTGGGCGTTCTCCGAGGCCTGGATCAGGAACTTCAGGCCGTTCACGGCCATCTGAGGCGGCTGATACTGCGAGCTGGGGGCAAAATCCGTCACGAACAGGAGCCGGCCCCCCTTTTCGGCCAGGGGGATCGCCGCCGCGCGGATCGACGGGTGCGGCGTGACTTCCTTCTGCGCCCGGGTGGCCGGGCTCGACCGGCTCTGATTCGCGCCCGCCGCTCCACCGTTGGTGTTGTAAATGATCAGACGTTCGGGATCGGGAGGATAGGCGGGCCAGAGGACGATCGGGTCGGACCCGCGAGCGAGGATCGACTCGACCAGGTCAATCTCGGCGTTCAGGATCGCCATCTCCATCAGGCGAGGCCGAGCCCCTGGGCTCGTGATGTCGGCATCGGCGCGGAACCCGATCGCCCGGTATCCCGCGGAGAGCGCGGCGTAGACCTGCTGGCTGATCTGCTCGGGCTGGACCTGCGGGGTTCCCCAGGTTGGGGGGCGATCTCGGCCCCATACGTTGAGCACGGCCGAGGGCGGGGCCGAGGCGTTGACCCACGCCAGGAAGAGGGCCCTCGGATTCTTCAGCGCCGTCATCTCGCGGCGCTGGGCCAGGAATCGGTAGGTGTCGAACGGGTCGCGGATCGTGGCCCAGTCGGTGGCCTCGATGCCGATCATGTCGAGGTTGCGCCCGGCCAGCGCGTATCGGGGCAGGAAGTCGATCACGGTCCCCGTGGACAGCCGGGGAACTCCCGCGGGCTCCTCGTTGAGCTTGGCGATGACCTGGCGGTCGCGTTCGAGACGCTCCTTGCGAGTATCCAGATCGCGAGCCGCGCCGAGGCCGTCTCCCAGGTTCCAGAACGCCACATGGTCCCTGTAAGGATAGCTTTGCGCTGCGGCTAGCATGCGTTCGGCGGTCATCGTGGGGCCGTTGGGCAGGGTGGGCACCAGGAGGAGGTTAGCCTTGATCGCCTCCTCGGCCGCCTGATTGGGCGCGTCGGCGGGGAGCTTGATCATGTTGAACCCATGCTCGCGCAAAGTCAGCGGGTCGGCACCCGGGGCGTCCATGATCGAGGGGACGATGTCGACGTTATCCTTCATCAGCTGGTTGCCCTGGAGCCGGATCCCGCGTGCGGGAGCGTTTTCCGACGGAGGGGCCGCGACCTGGGCCCGTTCGGGGGCGGCCAGGGGCTCGGGTAAGGCCGGGTTCGCCTCGGCCTGCGCGTCGTCTCCGGGGATGGGGCCGAGCGTCAATTCGTCGACGAACACCTCGGTCGCGCCTGCCCCTCCGTAGAGGTTCAGGACGAGCTTTTCAAGGTAGGCGCCATCCAGGCTCACCTCGCGTTTGGTCCCGATCCGGCGAACTCGTGCTTGCCGATCCAGTTCCGCCCTCACGTCGCCCAGCTCGAGCTTTTGCCAGCGGTCGCTCACGGTGACGGATTCGCCGGGGACGAGCAGAAACGAGGGCAGGCCGGTGTCGGGATCGAGGTCGGCGGGCAGGACCACCCGGCCGAACACCTGAACCCCCACGCGGTTGGATCGCACATAGAGGCTGGCCGAAGGGTCGGACTCGATCGGGATCCGGGGCACCATCATGCTGAAGTACAGGGCGCTGCCGGGACCGGAGTCGAACACGAAGCGCTCGGAGGTGCGGCCCTCGTGCGCGGCCCTGGTGGATCGATCGTGAGACTCGATCGTGACGGTCGCGTCGGTCTCCTCGCGCCTCCAGGAGGTCTTCGGGAACTCGAAGCCTTCCTTGAGAACCTGGCCGCGCTCGGCCGGGGCGCCTTCGTCCTGAACGAGGGCCGGCAGGAGCAGAGAGAAGACCAGGGCGATGCCCGGCAAAGTCGAGGCCATGGCGCGAGACCTCCATGTCGTCGGCGCAAATCCCCCGGGGCGCATTCCGAGCCTGTCCGGGAGAGGTGTACCTACTCCAAATGCCCGGAACCGGGAAGGGCAAATCGTCTCGATCGCTCCAGGCCCTGCAGCCGTCAGGGTCTGTCGAGATGAGGTTGCCCAGTCGTCAGAATTTGCCCAGGCATTATATTTTGCGTGTTATGTTCTCTCTACACCGCGAGAGAACCTTCCATGAGCACGATGAAGACACAGACACTCCGCTTCCCCTCGGGAGGCCCCCCGGTCGAGCTGCTCGACCTGCTCGAAGCCGTCCGCTCGCTCCCGGAGAGTTACCGGGAGTCGCTCATGCCCGCCGTGGCCGAGGCCATCGAGCAGGCAAAGTACCGCAACAACGCCCTGGCCCTGGCCACGGACGCGCTCAAGCAGTTGAGGCTCGATTTGCAAGTCACCCAGTTCGACCTGGATCTGACCCGGATCGAGCGCGAGGCGGCTCGTTCGGCGTGAAGGGGCCTAATTCCGCTTCTTGCTCTTCGAGGCCTTGGGCTGGTTGACCCAGGCCGTGACCACGCGTCCGACCTCGCCCAGGCTCTTGCCCGAGCACTGCGCCGGGGTGTCGTCGGCGGTGTGCCAGTAGGGATAATCGAAGTCGATGATATCGATCGTCGGAATTCCCGCATCGTTCAGGGGGATATGGTCGTCGAGGACCTCGCGGCCGAGCTCCTGCTTGAAGACGGTGGACTGAAGCTTCGAGGCCACGCCCCACACGTCGCGGACGAGGGAGACCGCCCTGCGATGGCTCGTCAGTTCCACGGGGATCGCGAGATCGCGGTCGCCAACCATGTCGAGGACGATCCCGGCCACGTAGCGGTTGTCCGACTTCTTGCGATCGGCCTTGTACTGCCTGGCAAACTCCATCGATCCGAGGAAGAACTCGCCCGAGCGGTTGCCCTGGTCGTCCTCGTAGATCAGCTCCTCGCCATCGAACAGGACGAGATCCACGCCCCAGGGCGTGGGGCTCTCCGAGAGGTGATTCGCCATTTCCATGAGCAGGGCCACGCCCGAGGCCCCGTCGTTGGCACCGAGGAACGGGTCGCGTCGTCGCGCGGGGTCGGGCTCCATGTCGGGGAAGGGGCGGGTGTCGTAGTGCGCGCCGAAGACCACGCGCTCCTTGCGGTCGGGGAACCAGCTTCCGATGAGGTTGACCATCTCCACCGGCTTGTTCGTGAGCGGGTGGCGGACGCGGAACTTCTGCTCTCGGATCTCTCCGCCGAGCTTTTTGAAGTGGTCGGCCACCATCTTGCGTTGCCTGGTATTGGACTCGGTGCCGGCCACGCGAGGCCCGAGGGCGCAGATCTGCTTGAGATAGCCGTAGGCGCGTTCGCCGTCCACGGGCGAGGGGTTCAGGTCGGCGATGGAGGCCTCCGAGCGTTCCGGCTGAGTCACGAGCAGGACCCCGAGAAGGCTGGCGGCGACGGCGACGAGCACCCCGGTGAGCCTCCACGAACGCGCGGGGATCAGGCGGACGGGGCCGTGCGTGCTCTGCGAAGGGGTCATCTCGTCGCCTCACTGGGTCGCGGGGACCGATCGGATGGTTCGTGTGCTGTCCAAGATTAGCAGACCGGGCCGGCTCCCGTCATGCTCTTCCGCCCCGTTCCCTGTGGAGCTCCACGCCCTCGCTCAGGGAAGGATGATCCCGGAATAGCTGCTCCAGGCGATCCATGGGCAGCCCCACCACATTCGACCAGCTCCCAGACACGACCTGGATGTATGAATCATGATCTTGCACCCCGTAGGCCCCGGCCTTGCCTTCCCAGCGGCCGGAATCGAGGTGGGCGTTGCGTTCGTCATCACTTAAGGGACGAAAGCGGACCACGCTCGATTCGATCGCGGCGGCCCATTCGTCGCGATCCGCCCGGTAGAGGACGAGCCCCGTGACGACCTGGGTGTCTCGCCCCTCCTGGAGACGGATCATCCTCTCGGCGTCGAGCCGGTCGGTGGGCTTGTTGAGGATCGACCCGCCCACCTCGCACGAGGTGTCGGCGGCGAGGATCAGGCTCGAATGACGACGCTGAGCCACATGATAGGCCTTCTTCCAGGCGAGCTCGGCCACATAGACGCGCACGTCCACCGGGCCGGTCGGCTCGGGCTCGTCGATCGACGACGGATCGACCTCGAACCGGTAGCCGGCTTCTTCGAGAAGCTGGCGCCGACGTGGCGAGGCGCTCGCGAGGAGGAACGGAATGGAGCCAGTCATACCCGGGCGACCCCTGTGCCATGCAGTGCGATTCTCTTGTGGCGACCATACCGGGTTTCGCCCCGAACCGGCAAGCTCGCGGCTTGTTCGTCGCGGTCGCGGAGGATAGGGTTGAGGG
>JANOBY010000572.1:0-7021 GCA_031411935.1 Planctomycetales bacterium
GTGGCCGGCGGCTGTTTCGGATCCCGGGGCATCCGGTACCCCGTCCTCTGGAAAAAGCTGCTCGACTCCTCGGTCGAGAGACGGATGGTCCGCAGCCACTTGATCCAGTGGTTACCCGCCCATCCCGGGACGATCAGCCGCACAGGGCCACCGTGCAGGACGGGTAGGTCCTCGCCATTCATCTGGATGGCGACGAGAGTCGATCGGTGCATCGCCCGCTCGATCGGGATGCTGCGAAAGAAGGGAGGCGTCTTCGGATTCGGCGGGAGATCGGCCCCCTGCAATTGAACGTGTTTGTGCGAGGATTCGTCGAAACCTGCCTTCTTCAAGAGATCCGCGAGGCGGACGCCCGTCCACTCGGCATTTCCCACCGCCCCCCGCTCCCACCCCACTCCCGGCACGGTTGGCGAAAACAGAGCGCGTCCGTTTCCCGAGCACTGCAAGACGGCCGGGATAGTGACCTGGTCGAAATTCTTAAGGTCCTCCAAGCTGAGCGAGAGAGGCTCGGCATCGCGGCCATGGACCTGAACGACCCAGGGCCTGAGATTCACCGCGGGGGCGCCGAAATGGCTTCGCACGAAGAACTGGCGGTTCGGCGTGAGGTAGGTGATGAAAGCCGACACCGGTGTTTCCGCGTTCAGAGGCTCTCCCCCACGGACGATGAGGTTCGACGTATCGTCCGCCCTCACCCAGGTTCGCGCCATTGAAGCCGCCGCGAGGCCTCCGAGCGACATGCCGAACCATTTTCGCCGGTTCGGCCTCTGGGTATCGTATAGACTCATAGGGGGATCCTCGTGGCGAATACCTGTGCCCTACACATTATGGTCAGATCAGTCCCTGGGGTTCCAGTTTCGGCCGTCCCTCCAGGGAGAATTCTCGGAAGTTGTAGGCTTCGCAATCTGTCGGCCTGAGAATTGCACTTACCTGTAGCGTCTCGCCAGGAAACGGACGGATGACCCCCATGTGGGCTCCGCCGAGGGAATGGGAACCGCCGTCGCCAAGCGTCATCGGTGGCCTCTCCAGGAACCCTGAGCGGATCACTTTCATGAAGAAAGCTCGCGCTTTTCGGCTTCACGAGAAGTTCGTCCGTCTGCGACGTCACCTCGACATGAGCGTGGACCCGGAACGACCACGACGACTCCGGACCCGTTCCGCACGCTACGCAGCCGCCCTGGCCGAGCAACTCGGCCTGCTCGATCGGCCCAGGCACTGCTCCTGGTGTCGAAGACGCCGTCGGCTAGACCGCCATCACTGGGACTACGCTCAACCTCTCCTCGTGACCTTCCTCTGCCCCGATTGCCACCCCATCGCGGACAGTATGGTCCGAGGGCGCGAGATCGCCTGATTCTTGGGCGGCCGAACCTCATGGGTGAGCACGACCCACCCTGAGGTTCCGCTCAACCCACGTCCGCGGGGGCCTGAATCGGGAGCTCGACCCGGAACACAGATCCTTCCCCAGGTTGCGACCGCCAGGTCAATGACCCGCCCACCTGACTGGCAAATCTCGCGACTCTGGGGAGGCCCAGGCCCAGTCCTCGGCCCGCCTGCCGGCCGCAGAAGAAGGGGTCGAAGAGGTGCACGCCCTCGCGAGGGCTGATACCTCTCCCGGTGTCACGGACGGTCCATCGGATCCGGTCGTCCACGCGCCCCGAGGTCACGCGAATCGTCCCGCCTAAGGGGGTCGATTCCAGGGCGTTCCGCATCAGGACATCGGCCAGATGCCGCAAAGGGTCGGGGTCGGCCCAGGCCACGGGCACAGGGTTGATCGTCTCACTCACGATGCGGATCCCGCGGGCCTCAGCCTCGGGCTTGAGGTCGCGGATCGACGCTCTCAGGATTTCGTCGGGCTGGCAAGGCCGTGGCCTCTGCTGCGGGGGTCGGGCCACATACATGAGATCGCGGAGGATCCGATGCGCACGCTGGGCCTGATTGATGATGATCCGCAAAGAGCGCGTCGCATCAGGTTCAGAGACCTTGGGGATGAGCAACTGGGCGCGTCCGAGGATGACCGCCAGGGGGTTGTTTAGCTCATGCCCCGCCCCCGCGGCGAACTCGGCAAGGGCGTCGAGCCGGGCGTTCTTCTCGTCGTCCCCAGCCCTGTCGCGGCGGGAACGATGGTTGCTTATGACGTCGTGCATGGCACGAGCCTGGTGCTCGCTATGGGCGATGAGGTCGGTCCATGCGCCCCAGGCCGAGGTGAGAAGCGGGCTGAAGACGGGCTCGGAAGAGCTAGGGGTTGAGGTCCAGAGTCGAAGCTCGCTCGACCCGGATCCGAGTGGGATCACATGTGGAGCGGCTCGGTGGGGCTCCTCCCTCGGAGCCCCGTTGGGTTCGTTCTCGGATTGCCAGACGACCTGGGCCGACGCGATCCCGGGCTCCTCGCACCAGAGCCTGGCCACGCGATCGGACCAGACCTCTGGCGACTCATCGGGATGGCCCTCGGTCATGGCCCGGAGGAGTCTTTCCTGCGAGGCCATCTCGCGAGACTGGACTCGGAATCGAAGCGTGAGATCGGCGTGGGACCGGGATAGGGCCTCTTCCCGAGGCGAAGCCTCGGGGTCAGTCAGTCCCGCCGAGCATCGGACCTGGACCTCGGCCACGAGGATCTTGAGCCTGGGGTCGCCGGGTCCCGGATCGGCCAGGCTCGACGGGAAGAGGCCCCAGGGCGTTCTCTCGGCCCAGAGGTAAGCCTTCTGGATCAGCTCCAGCCCCTCCGCATCCCGACAAAGCGGGTTCAGGTCACTGCCGAGGTCGCCGTGTAGCCAGGCCGACGCCACCACGAGAGCCGGAAGGCCCCAACGCTCGGCAAGTCGGGCTCCCAGGGCAGAGGCCTCGCAACCCAGTAGTTCTCGTTCGGCCCTCCTTCGGGAGGTTCGATTGCCGATGGAGAGCAAGTCGAGCAGCCGATCGGGCGAGACCGCAGCGAGGGCCCACAGCCCAAGCTGATTGAGCAAGCCCGCTCGAGCAAGGTCGTCGGCATCCGATCGGCCGGCCTCGACGGCGAGTCTTCGGGCCGACAGGGAAGTGGCCACTGCATGCTTCCAGAGCGATTCGAGCGCATCCTGCACGGCCTTTGAGGGGACTTGCCACCAGGCGCGGTTGGCCACCGTCCACAGCAGGGACTCGAGTCCGCCGTCGCGAGGGCCAGACGCTAGACCTGGGTCCAGTTCCAGAAAGCGCGGCAGAGGGGCCGAGCCTTCCGGTAGCTCGGGGTCCGAGGGGGATGCCGACGCGAGGTCGACGACGGCCCTGGCCGAGACCGGGCGGAGCGGAAGCCCTACCAGTCGCTCGAGCGCGAGGCGGAGGTCGCTCGATCGGCCATTTCGTCCTACGAGCGGCTGCACCGATCCGGGCTCCTTCCCGTCGGCAACCCGACTCGCTCGACCCAACAGGGCCAGGCGGCCGGCATCACGACATCTTCCGACTCTCAATGTCTAAAAGTCGGCAGATTCGCCTCAGCAATTCATCGATGTCGAGCGGCTTGTGCAAAAAATCGTCCGCGCCCGCGTCCTTGAGCTCCTGGATCCGATCCTCTTCCACCATCCCGGAGATGCAGATGATCTTGATATCCTGCATGGTGGAGTCGGCACGGATCAGCTCGCAGACCGCCTTGCCGTTGATATCGGGCAGCATCACGTCGAGAATGATCAGGTCCGGGTGATACTCCTTGGCGATCATCCCCGCACCGAAGCCGTTGTTCACGACCTTGGTCTCGAAACGATTGTCGCTCGCGAGCACGTCGGTGATCAGGTCCACCACGGCCTCATCGTCGTCGACGACAAGAATCCCGCGACGCCCGCTCTCAAGAGCATCGGTAGGAATCCCGTTTTCTTTCATGAATCGGTACAGGGCTTCGCGAGGGATCCGCCGGAACCGGGACCCCGGAACGCGAAACCCCTTGAGCTGGCCCGAGTCGAAGCATCGGATGATCGTCTGCTGACTGACCTTGCAGATTTTCGCCGCTTCGCCAGTGGTAAACACGGTCTTCATGGTCGGGTACATCCCAATGTGCGTGCGCGAGCCGAATCGCGGCTCGATCGCTCACCCCGGGCCGATCGGATCGGGCCGCTCCACGTCGCGGAGACCCCCACGGCCGCCTGGTTTCCTCCCTGAATGGACCCCGCGCGACGCTCGAAACCTCAGGGTTTCACATCCCCAAAGCCCCGAACCCGGCAGACCGCCCACCTCCGCTGCAGACAATCGACAAATTCTGCGGAAGCTAACGAAATTGCCGAGATTACCAACATGACCAATTATAATGCGCCCTAAGAACCTGTCAACCCAAATGGCGGGTTGTGCGCGGAAGGGGGAATTGGGGGAGAGAATGTAGCCCTTGGGGAGCATGTGGAACGCCAAGACCGTGTCCTGGTTAGCCTCCTCAACTTACTGAGCTCCCGAGCCTTACGCACCTCGCCGGGAAGAGTTCTTCTTGAGCATGACCAGCAAAGTCGCGATGTCGGCTGGATTCACGCCGCTGATCCGTCCCGCCTGCCCGATCGACCCGGGGCGGACTCGCGAGAACTTTTCTCGGGCCTCGGCCCGGAACTGGGGGATCGCATCATAGTTGAAGTCGGGCGGGATGAGCTTCTCCTCCTGCCGACGGAACCGTTCGATCTGCTCGGCTTGCCGGGTGATGTAACCTCCATACTTGGCTTCAATCACGATCTGCTCGATCGCCAGAGGGTCGTCGATTGCGTCGCCAAGCTCGGGCTTGAGGTCGAGAAGGTCCTTCCAGGTCGTCGGAGGGCGTCGCAGGATGGTCTCGAACGAGTCTCCTTCATGCCGGAGCCGACGGAGACGATCCTGGAGCACGCTGATCTGGACCGATTTGCGATCGAATCGGGTCCAACGAGCCTCATCGACCAGCCCAAGCTCGCGACCGAGGGGGGTGAGGCGAAGATCGGCGTTGTCGTGGCGCAGGAGCAGCCGGTATTCGGCGCGGCTCGTGAACATGCGATAGGGCTCGTCCACACCCCGGGTCACGAGGTCATCCACAAGCACCCCGATGTAGGCCTGGGAGCGGTCGAGGACGAACGGCCCTTCGCCAAGGATGAGTCGGGCGGCGTTGATTCCCGCGATCAGCCCTTGCGCGGCGGCCTCCTCGTAGCCCGTGGTGCCGTTGATCTGGCCCGCGAAGTAGAGGCCCGGCACACTCTTCGTCTGGAGCGTCGGGTCGAGCTGAGTGGGAGGGGCGTAATCGTACTCAACGGCATAGCCGAACCGCATGATCTCGGCGTTTTCGAGGCCAGGAATCAATGGAATGATTGTCTCTTGCACGTCGCGCGGAAGACTCGTCGAGATGCCGTTGCAGTAATATTCGAGCGTTGTCCGGCCTTCGGGCTCGAGGAAGATCTGGTGCGAATCTCGGTCCCCGAACCGCACGATCTTGTCCTCGATCGATGGGCAGTAACGCGGGCCGGTGCTCTCGATCTGGCCCGAATACATCGGGGCCCGATGCAGGTTGGCGCGGATGTGATCGTGGACCGCGGCGTTCGTGGAGGTGATGTGGCAGGCCATCTGAGGCGTCTCGATCCGGTCGGTCAGGAACGAGAAGGGGACGGGCGACTCATCGCCGGCTTGTTCCTCCACGCGGGAGAAGTCGATCGTGCGGCCGTTCAGGCGGGGCGGCGTACCCGTCTTGAAGCGTCGGAGCTCGAATCCGAGCTCCCGGAGGCTTCCCGACATCCCCTTCGCGGACACGTCGCCCGCTCGCCCTCCCTCGGTTTTGGTCTCGCCGGTGTGCATGAGCGCCTGGAGGAAGGTGCCGGTCGTCACGACCACGGCCCTGGCGTGGTACACGGCGTCGCCCCGGACCTTGACCCCGGCGATCCGTCCTCCGTTCACGACGAGGCCCTCGACCATCTCCTGCCTGAGAGTAAGGTTCGGTTGCGACTCGACGGCGAGCTTGGCGGCTTGCTGGTAGAGCTTCTTGTCGCACTGTGCGCGGGGGGAGTGCATCGCGGGCCCCTTGCCGCGATTCAGGAGCCGGAACTGGATCGCGGAGGCGTCGGTGAGCCGGCCCATGGCGCCTCCGAGGGCGTCCACCTCGCGGACGATTTGCCCCTTCGCGACCCCTCCGATCGCGGGATTGCAGCTCATCTGGCCCACGGAGTCGGCGTTGAGCGTGAGCAGTGCGGTGCGCCGTCCGAGGCGTGCCGAGGCCAGGGCGGCCTCGATCCCCGCGTGGCCCGCTCCGATCACGATCACGTCATACTGATAAGGGTTTGGCATGGAGGGCCAGTCATCGGGTGAAGGTGCGGTGGTCCTTCCATGGTAGTCGCGGGATGCTCGGGCCGGAAGGCGCGAAATACAGGCGGGATCGCTTGCGAGTTGGGTGCGCCTCAAGCTACTCTGATCGTTCGAACGGCTAGTCCCCCCAGTTTTGGAACCGGAGATCCCCCACCATGGGCGACGTGCGCAAGGGCGAAGTGACGATGAAGGGCAACCCGATCGACCTGGTCGGGCCCAGGCTGGGCGCGGGGCAGAAGGCCCCGGACTTCACCTGCGTAGGGGCCGGCCTCTCGGTGGTGACCCTGGCCGATACCGCGGGCAAGGCCCGACTGTTCAGCGTGGTCCCGTCGCTGGACACCCCCGTCTGTAATATCCAGACCCACAAGTTTGCCGAACACCTGAACTCGCTGGGCGACAAGGTCGCGGCCTACACCGTGAGCCTGGACCTGCCGTTCGCCATGGCCCGGTTCTGCGGGGACGCCAAGATCAACAACATGGCCAACCTGTCGGACTGCCACAACCAGAGCTTCGGCGAGCACTACGGAGTGCTGATCCAGGGCCTGCCCATCCCGCTGCTCGCCCGGGCCATCTTCGTGGTCGACCCGTCGAACACGATCACCTATGCCGAGTACGTGCCCGAGATCGCCACCGAGCCGAACTACGACGCGGCCCTCGCCGCCCTCACGGCCGCCGCCGGGGCCTGAACCCCCCCGAAAACGAAGCCAATCGAACCCAAACGAACCCAACGGTCCTGCGGAAAAACAGGCACTATTGGGTTCGTTCTGCAAAT
>JANOBY010000573.1:0-3448 GCA_031411935.1 Planctomycetales bacterium
GGACGACGGATACCGGATGCAGATGTCACCCGAGCGACCGGGACCCGGTCGGAAATAGCCCAGCGCTGCCTGGAGCGGGAGGTCGTTGACCGGCTTTTGTTGACGAATTTCGGGGCAAGGGGGGACGGGGTCGCCACGATAGTAAGAGGACGTGGAGCCTTGCGCACCACCTCCGCTCCTTGACAATTTGAGACCCTCGAACCGGGCGTGGCCCGACGATCGGGGGACCAGTGGGGCGTAAAAATGTGAATTTGCAGAACGAACCCAATTTCGCCGCCCTGCCCGATGGGCTTGATCGTGCGGAGGTGGAATGCGGAGAGGGACTTGGGTCGGTTCTTTGGGTCGGTGGTTCGTCGTGCAGAGCCGGAAAACGAAGCCAAAACGAACCCAAAACGAAGCCAATTGGGGGCCTGGCGGGTTCGGGAAAAGGGGGATTTGTCCGGTTACGTTCGGGGGGCTGGGCCGTGGAGTTCATGAGAGGAGCAGTTCCAGCTCTTCGCGGCCGAGGTCCCCGATGAGGCTGTTGTCCGCGTTGATGATGGCGTCGGCCAGGGCCCTCTTCTGGGCCTGGAGCTCGAGGACCTTCTCCTCGACGGTATCCCTCGCGATGAGGCGGTAGGCGAACACCGGGCGGGTCTGGCCGATGCGGTGGGCGCGGTCGATCGCCTGGCTCTCCACGGCGGGGTTCCACCAGGGGTCGAGCAGGAAGATGTAGTCCGCCGCCGTGAGGTTCAGGCCGAGGCCGCCGGCCTTCAGGCTGATCAGGAAGACCTTGCAATCCGGGTCGTCCTGGAACTGCTGCACCCGCGCCTGCCGGTCCCGCGTGCGCCCGTCGAGATACGTATAAGGGATCTTCTCCTCGTCCAGCCTCTGCTTGACGAACGCCAGCATGCTCGTGAACTGGGAGAACACCAGGGTCTTGTGCCCCTCGTCGAAGACCTGGCGCAGTTGGGGCAGGAGGACGTCCAGCTTGGCGCTCGCCTCGCCCGATCGCCTGGCCTTGTCGACCAGTCCGGGATGGCAGGCCGCCTGCCGCAGGCGGAGCAGGGCCTCGAGGATCTGGATCTTCGACTTCCGGATCCCGTCTCGCTCGACGAGGCCGAGGAGCGAGCTGCGATAGTGCTCGCGGAGCTCGTCGTAGAGCTTGCGCTGGGCGGGTTCCAGGTCGCAGTAGATCGTCTGTTCGGACTTCTCGGGCAGGTCCTTCGCGACCTGCTCCTTGGTGCGACGGAGGAGGTAGGGCCTGAGGGCCCTGGCCAGGAGCGACCGGGTTTGCTCGTCGGGGTTGCGGAGCCCGAGGTCGACCTTGCCGGCCTCCGCGGCCTTGCCGAGCATGCCCGGGTTGAGGAACTCGAACAGGCTCCAGAGCTCGCCGAGATGGGTCTCGACCGGCGTGCCGCTGAGGGCCAGGCGGTGCTCGGCCTGGATCAGGCGGGCCGCCTTCGCCGACTGGCTGCTCGCGTTCTTGATCGCCTGGGCCTCGTCGAGGATGGCATAGTCGAATCGGTAGTCCTTGAGCTCGACGATGTCCCTCCGGAGCGTCCCGTAGGTGGTCAGGACGAGGTCGAACCCGTCGAATGGCTGCCCGCCCCTGGCGCGGCCCGCGCCGGTGTGGTCGAGCACGCGAAGCTTGGGCGCGAAGCGGGCGGCCTCCTGCTTCCAGTTGAAGACCAGGGACCGCGGGACCACGACCAGCGAGGGCGGAGCTCGGCGGCTCTTCCTCGTCCTGGCCCGCAGCTCGCGGCGAGCCTCAAGCAAGGCGAGCACCTGGACGGTCTTGCCCAGGCCCATGTCGTCGGCCAGGCACCCGCCGAAGGCGAACTCGCGGAGGAAGTGGAGCCAGCCCAGGCCGTCTCGCTGGTAGCCGCGAAGCTCGCCGAGGAAGCCGGCGGGCGGGTCCGCGGGCTCCACGCCCTGGAACTGCCGCAGGCGCTCGCGAGCCCGCTCGAACCGCTGGTCGAATTGCACCTCGGGCTGCTCGGCCAGCAGGACATCAAGGAGGCCGACCTGCGTCCTCTTGAAGCGAAGGTGGTCCCCCTCGGCGGTGCCGAGCGAGCCCAGGGTCGCGTACTTCTTCAGCCACTCCTCGGGCAACAGGCCGAAGCTGCCGTCGCCCAGAGGCACGAGCTCCTCGCCGCGCTTCAGGGCGGAGAGCAGGGTGGGGAGCGGGACTTCCTGATCGCCGAAGGTCGCCCCTCCGCGAACCTCGAACCAGTCGATTCCCGATGCGACCTCGACCCGGAATTCGCCCGCCTGGCGGTAGAGCTTGCCTTCGGCCTCCACGCGCCAGCCTTCCCGGAGGAGGGCCTGCGCCGCCTTCGGCAGCTTGCGTGCGGGCAGTTCCAGGGTCTCGGCCTGGCCGTAGTCGGTCCGGCGCTGGAAGCCCACCTCGTCGAGTCGGACCGCGAGGGCTTGCTCGGCCGCGGGGTCGCGAAGCAGGAGCCGTCGCGCCTCGGGCTCGAAGACGCTCCGGGCCGGGCTCTGCGCGGGCACCACATGGCCGTCGTACTCGAACGAGAGGTCGCCGACGAGCCAGTTCTGATCCCGATCGGACATCCAGCCACGACCGTCGCGTCGCTTGATTTTCAGGAAGGGCCGGGGAGACGGCGTGACCTCTTCGTACCGCAAGTCCTCCGGCAGTTCGAGGCGGGGCAGGTCCGGCAGCCGGAGCAATTCGGCGAGGAGCTCCTGTTTCTGCGCGGCGGGGACGGGCAGGGCACGCCGCTGTCGGAAAAGCGAGACCAGCCGGAAAGCGTTGGAGTCAAGCAGCGGTGCGACGCGATCCTCCCAGAACACGAGGCCGCCGCTCAGCAGCAGGAGGGGAGTCTCCATCGCGATTCGCTCCGCGTTGCGACGGAACTCGCCGGAGATCGTGTAGGTGGTGTCTGTCGTGTCCGGCGTCACCTTCAGCCAGAATTCCCAGGGCCCGGAGTCATCCCAGCGGAGAGGCCGCAGCGAACCGTCCGGCTCCGATTCTCGCGACAGGCACCGGCCCGTGGCGCAGAGCATGGGCAGCAGGGCCTCGGCGAGCGAGTGCGCGAGTTGGTAGCGAGCCGGGGCGCTGTCGTAGTAGCCATAGCTCGAGTAAGAGTAATAGGTGTTCACCTGCTCGCGCCCGCCGGCCAGGATGGCCACCGCCTGCCGATCGGCGGGGTCTTTCAGGAGATCGATCTCACTGCGGCCGAAGCGTCGTGCCTTGGGTTTGCTCCACTCGCCGTTCTTCTTGCGATGCCGCGTGGCCACCTCGAGCACGAGCCCATTGCCCGCGAGCGAGGCCGAGAGATCCACCATGTAGATGAGTTCGTGACCGTGCGGCAGGGCCGAGGCGGGGGGTTTCGGAGTCGGCTCCGTCGCCGAGTGAAGGAGCGATAAGGTCTGCTTCCAGGCCGGGGTCGCCTGCCGAGGTCGATGGGACGAGGACCCGGGATCGGTGACCCCGTCCCGCGGT
>JANOBY010000574.1:0-12865 GCA_031411935.1 Planctomycetales bacterium
CTTTCACGAACTCACATTCTCCTGCTATCGGCGAATGCCCCTCTTGATGGATGATCGATGGAGACGTCTACTCTCGGAGAGTCTCGATCGGGCGTTGACCGGCCATGACTTCCGCCTCGTCGCGTTCGTCTTCATGCCCGAACACGTCCACCTGCTCGTTTCCTCGACAAGACACGATGCTCGGATCGATGCGCTCTTGAAGGCCATGAAAAGACCATTCTCGACGCGAGTCAAGCAACACTTAATCCTGGACGCCAGCCCGCTGCTCTCGCCTCTGACGATTCGCGACCGCCCAGGCGTGGAGCGGTTCCGCTTCTGGCAGGAGGGCGGAGGTTACGACCGTAATCTCCGTACCCAGTCCGCCGTGGAGGCTTCGATCACCTACATCCATGATAATCCGGTGAAGCGGGAACTCTGTCCTCGTGCCGTTGACTGGAAGTGGTCGAGCGCTCGCGGGTATCACGAACCTTTGGGTCGGGGGGACCCCGACCTGCCCAGGGTCGCCGGCCTACCGGAAGACTTCTACGCGTAAAGATCGCCACAAGCGGAAAGCACTGGTGGACAAGCCACCAGTGCCACCCTGCCGTCCGTTATTTCTCGGAGACTGTGGGTTATGCTGACCGCCGCTGGATGCCTTGCCCGTCGCGAACGCCTCTGGAAGGCCTTGCCCTCCGATTGCGACTTCCTGCTGGTGGGGGCTCCCGAGCACCTCGTCTATCTGGCCGACTATAACCCCTCGCCGTTCGCGTTTCGGACGAACGAGGCCGGGGCCGTTTTGCTGCTTGAACCCGGCCGGGGCGTGCTTGTGGCCGACGATATGGTGGGGCCTTTTGTCGAGAAGGCTCAGGTCGAGGAGAAGGTCACGCCCTCGTGGTATGACGGGGACAGGGCCGCGCCCAATCGTCGGGGGCTGCTGGTTCAATCCGTCCTCGATCGGCTTGAGAAGTCCGCCGGAAATCGCGCCTGGATCGAGCTGTCGGCGGTGCCTGCGGGCGTGGTCGGCGGCTTGCGAAGGTCGAAGCCCGATCTTGAAATTCACGACCTGACCCCGATCCTCCGGCAGATGAGGCGGGCGAAGGATGCCGACGAGGTGGAAGCCATCAAGCGGTCCATCCGCGCGGGCGAGGCGGCGCATGCCGCGGCCCTGGCCGGGGTGCGTCCGGGGATGACCGAGCTGGATGTCTACCTGCTCTGCCAGAACGCCGCGATCAAGGCGCTGGGCGAGCCCGCGATCCTCTATGGTGACTTCGCCTCGGGGCCGCGAACCTGGAAGGACAAGGGGGGCGCGCCGACGGATCGAGTGATCCAGAAGGGCGACCTTCTGCTCATGGACTTCTCGATCCTCGTGGACGGATATCGCGGCGACTTCACGAACACGATCGCGGTGGGAGGGTGCCAGTCCCAGGCCCAGCGCGACCTGTTCGCGGCCTGCGAGCGCTCCCTGAAGGCGGGCGAGTCGGTGCTGAAGGCCGGGGCCCCCGCGAGGGCGGTCCACGAGGCCGTCCTCGGGTCGTTCGCCTCCGAGGGGCTCGACGGCCACTTCCCGCACCACTCCGGACACGGGATCGGCCTCGGGCACCCCGAGCCCCCCTACTTCGTGCCCCACAGCGACGAGACCCTGGTCGAGGGCGACGTGGTGGCGATCGAGCCGGGCCTTTATGTGGACGACGTGGGCGGGATGCGGTTCGAGCGGAACTATCTCATCACCGCCGATGGGTTTGAGACGCTGACTCATCATCAGATCCGCCTGGATTAGAGCGATTCCCGGTTGCGAGCGGCAGTCTCCCAGGTGGCGTGTGCGTCCCGGCCTCTCCTGTGAACAGGTTGACGAATTCGCTCTCGACCCCAGGTTCGAGGAGCCATTTCCTCTGGTCTCTGGCGTCCCGATCGGGTGCCACCGGGGGCCTCCTCTCGTGGGTCGGGCGGCCCTGCCTTTCAGATCCCTCATTCAGACTGGCTGGGACGCCTGCCTCACGGGGAAAATCTCCCGGC
The DNA here is from genome assembly GCA_031411935.1 of Planctomycetales bacterium. Lineage (GTDB taxonomy): Bacteria > Planctomycetota > Planctomycetia > Isosphaerales > Isosphaeraceae > JAQGHR01. The sequence goes on from JANOBY010000574.1 coordinate 1,993, forward strand.
CCCACGGGGATTCGCTGTCGATTCAGGACCGATGGGAAGGGACGCCCGACCTAAGTGGGACGACCGCTCCGACCTCAAGGCGAATGTGGTAAAACATCTCGCGAGAGCGCGCATGGGCACTCCGGGAAGGCCGAGCTGGCGGATTCCAAAGTGCGGCGTGCTCCTCGGCGATCATGAGCCGGGGACCTTTCGATAGTATCGGGAGGAGAGGGGACGGTGAGCACTGCCCCGCCTGATGGCCACCAGAAAACCCGTGCGGCGCGAAAACGTGAATTTGCATAACGAACCCAACTTGGCCGCCAGGCATGAAGACGGCGATCATACGAATGTGTCATCCAGGTAACGGCTTACGTCTCTCCGGTGGGGCGGTCCCACTCGGTGCGCCGAGGGAAAACGAACCCAAAACGAAGCCAAATCGAACCCAAAACGAAGCCAATTTCGGTCCAGCGATTGGGAAGCAAACCGGATGTCCGGGTCTCCGCGAGCGGAGGCTCCGTCATCGGGGGCTTATCCCCCTCGCCGCCCCGTTCGTCCCCTCCCTGCCTCCGCCCGAAACCTTCCGATCCCTTGGCAAGGGCCGCGGGGTCTGGTAGACCGCTTGGGGGTCTTTTCCCCGACACCCAGGAGAATGATCATGCAAGATGACCTGCTCAGCCTCATGCCCAAAATCGATGTGACGAGGCGCGGGTTCGTGATGACCTCGCTGGCCGCCGGGTTCGCCCTGTCGGTGCAGCCGGTCTCGGCACAGACGATCAAGACGAGCGTCGAGGGCCTGGAAGCCGGCGAGATCAAGATCCCCGTGGCCGACGGCGAGATCCCCGCCTATCGCGCCATGCCCGCCAAGGGCGGCCCGTTCCCGGTGATCCTGGTCGTGCAGGAGATCTTCGGCGTCCACGAGCACATCAAGGACATCTGCCGGCGGTTCGCGCACCTCGGCTACCTGGCCATCGCGCCCGAGCTCTATGCCCGGCAGGGGGACGTGTCGAAGATCACCAACATGCAGGAGATCTTCTCCAAGGTCGTCTCCAAGGTGCCCGACAAGCAGGTCATGGGCGACCTGGACGCCACCGTGGCTTATGCCGAGGCGACGAAGAAGGGGGACACCTCGAAACTCGGCATCACGGGCTTCTGCTGGGGCGGGCGGATCGTGTGGCTCTATTCCGCGCACAGCCCGAAGCTCAAGGCGGGCGTGGCCTGGTACGGGCGGCTCGTGGGCGAGGCCGACGAGCTCCACCCCAAGCATCCGGTGGACGTGGCGGCCGATCTGAAGGCCCCCGTGCTTGGCCTGTATGGAGGGGCCGACCAGGGCATCCCTCAGGAGAGCGTCGAGAAGATGCGCGAAGCCCTGAAGGCCGCCAAGCCCAAGACCGAGATCATCGTCTACCCCGAGACCCCGCACGCCTTCTACGCCGATTATCGCCCGAGCTACCGCAAGGACAAGGCCGACGCGGGCTGGAAAGAGGCCCTGGCCTGGTTCAAGGCCAACGGTGTTTCGTGATCTGATCCGGGCCACGCCAAGGGTCGCGAGGCCCGATGACCTTGGGACCGCCCGCCGTACTTCTCAGCCAACCGATGCAAGACTTGTTTTGGGGGAGTTCTTGATGCGTGGAATGCTCTTGGTGATGGCGATTTCCGCGCTGGGGACCGTCGGTAGGGCCGATCATGCGGGTCCGTATCGGGTCTACGTGGGAACCTACACGGGGGGCCCGAGCCGGGGGATCTACCTGCTGGAGATGGACCGCGAGACCGGCGCCCTGACCGAAAAAGGGCTCGCGGCCGAGACGCCCAGCCCCTCCTTCCTGGCCTTGCATCCGTCGCGCCCCCTGCTCTTCTCCGTGAACGAGATCGGCACGTTCGGCGGCAAGAAGTCGGGCTCGGTCACGGCGTTCGCCATCGATGCGAAGACGGGAAAGCTCACGGAGCTGAACTCGCAGCCGACCGGCGGCGACGGTCCTTGCCATCTGGTCGTGGATCGCACGGGTAAGACCGTGCTCGTGGCCAACTACGGGGGCGGGAGCGTGGCGAGCTTCCCCATCGGCGACGACGGCAAGCTCGGCCCCGCCGCGAGCTTCTTCCAGCACGCGGGCACGAGCATCGACAAGAGCCGGCAGGAAGCCCCTCACGGGCACTCGATCAACCTCGACCCCGCCAACACCTTCGCCGTGGCGGCCGACCTCGGGCTCGACCAGCTTCTCGTGTACCGGTTCGACCCTTCCACGAGCAAGCTTTCGCCCAACGATCCTCCGTTCGCGAAGACCCCCGCCGGGGGCGGGCCTCGTCACTTCGCCTTCCACCCCGACGGCAAGCACGCGTTCGTGATCCTGGAGATGACCTCGCAGATCATCCCGCTGGGTTACGACGGCGAGAAGGGCACGTTCACCCTGGGCGAGCCGGTCTCGACGATCCCCGGCGAGGTGCCCGGCAACTCGACCGCCGAGGTCCGCGTCCACCCGTCGGGCAAGTTCGTCTACGTGTCCAACCGAGGCCACAACAGCATCGCCATGTTCGCGATCGACCCGAAGACCGGCGGCGTGAAGCCGATCGGCCACCAGTCCACCGGGGGCAAGACCCCGCGCAACTTCGGGATCGACCCCTCGGGCAAGTTCCTGCTCGCGGCCAACCAGGACTCCGGCACCGTGGTCGTCTTCCGGATCGACCCCGAGACCGGCCTACTCAAGCCCACGGGGCACTCGGCGAAGGTGCCCATGCCGGTCTGCGTGAAGATGGCGCCTTGAATCATAAAGACTTCACCGCAGATGACGCAGATAAGCACAGATTTTTTGAAGTTATATTCATCTGTGCTGATCTGAGACATCTGCGGTGAGGTTCTTCGGGTCAAGTCAGGTCGGGAAGAGGCCCTGCGGCGCAGAAGTCGGGGTTGCCGAAGCGGTCGATGTGGTGGCCGAACCCGTGGGCCAGCGAGATCAAGAGGCGGTTGTGCGCCAGCCCCTTGTGCTTGACCGAGCGGCCCATCTTGAAGTCGAGGCCGTTGCCCACCAGGACGAACGGGATGTTGTCCAGCGTGTGCGAGTTGCCCTGGCCCAGCTCGTTGGTCCAGACGATCAGCGTGTTGTCCAGCAGGCTGCCGGGGCCGCCCGGCTCGGGGGTGTCGGCGAGCTTCTGGGCGAGGTAGGCGAGCTGCTCGCAGTACCACTTGTTGATCTTGGTGAGCTTCGTCTGGGCGTCCTCGTCGCTGTCGGGGCGGTGCGACAGCTCGTGCTGCCCCTCGTTCACGCCCAGCCAGTGCATGCGGGCGTCGCCCACCGAGTTGGTGTACTGGAGGGTGGCGACCCGCGAGAAGTCGGCCGCGAAGCTGTTGACCATCAGGTCGATCTGCATCTTGCTGATCTTGGGGATGTTGTCGTTCTGCTCCTTCACGCCGGGCTCGAGCTCGGGCACCGGGTGGTCGAGCGCGGCGGTCCCGGCGTCCTTCAGCTCCTGCTCCATCTCCCGGACGAAGGTGGCGTGCTCGTCCAGGAGCTGGCGGTCCTGGGCGCTGATCTGGGTGCTGACCTTCTTGAGGTCGTCGCCCAGGTCGTCGAGGATGCTCTTGAGGCTCTCCTGGTCCTTCGCCCGCCCGTAGAGCTTGGCGAACATCTGGTAGGGGTCGTCGATCGGGGCGATCGGCTTGTTCGGGCCGGCGTAGACCATGCGGGTCCACGTGTCGGCGCGGTCGGGGACCATCACGCCGAACTCCAGCGACCCGAACCGCGTGCGGGTCGCGGGATCGGCCTGCAAGACGTTGCGGATCTCCTGGTCGATCGACCGGCCGCTGGCCCAACCGGCGGGGGTGTCGGACCCGCCCTGGATGTTGCCGGGGAAGAGCTCCACGCCGGTGAGCAGGCAGCCCATCCCGCGCATGTGGTTGTCGCCGTCGCCGCGCACCTTGTCGCACACGCCGTTGAGGATCAGCGTGCGGCTCTTCAGGGCTTCGAGCGGCGAGAGGCTTTCCTTCAGCGAGAACTGGTCGCCCGCCTCGTCCGGCCAGAAGGTCTTGGGCACCACGCCGTCGGGGCTGAACATGACGATCAGCCTCTGCTTGCGCTTCTGCTGATTGGCGAAGCCCAGGCTGGGCAGGTTGAGAAGGAACGGGACGGCGGCCATCCCAATTCCCAGCTCGCGGAGGAACTCGCGTCGATTTCCGGTATGGGCCACGGACGTTCTCCGCTCAGGGGGATAGGGGATTATTGGTATTCGCCGGGGTCACTGTCGCGGTGGCGTCGGTCTTCTCGGGGACCTGTCGAGGGTCCGCAAGGGCCGACGAGGCGAGGATCTCCACCAGCAGCTTGCGGACGTGGAACTGGTTGTCAACGAAGCGTTTGCGGAGGTCCGGCAGCGTCTGCTCGCCGTAGGCCCGGATCGGCTGCTTGACCGTGTGGTGGAAGAGCTGCGCGACGAGTGCCGTGTGGGTCTCCTCGCTCGCGGAGAGCTTCTGGGCGAGCTCTCGGGCCCCGGAGAACGGTTCGGATCCGCCGTCGCGGGTCTCGAGCGTGCCGGTGGCGTCGATCGGCTTGCCCTGCTCCTGGGATCGGTATCGGCCCACGGCGTCGAACCTCTCCAGGCCGAAGCCCAGGGGGTTGATCATCCCGTGGCAGGTCATGCAGGCGGCGGGGCTCGTTTGCAGGGTCACGCGTTCGCGGGTGGTGAGGCTCGCATGCAAGTCGGGGGCCAGGGGCGACACGGCGATGGGCGGAGGCTTCAGGCCTCGGCCCAGGACGCTCCGCGACAGGAACACCCCGCGGTGGATCGGCGAGCTCGTGGCCGTGTAGGCGAAGCTGGACAGCATGTACGGGTGCGTGAGCACGCCCGAGCGCTCGTTGGGGTCCATCGCCACGCGCTGGAACGGGGCGTCGGGCATGACCTCGGCCCCGAAGAAGCTCGCGAGTCGCCCGTTCAGGTACACGTAGTCGGCGAGCAGGAGCTGGCGGAAGTCGGACGAAGAGCCCCAGATCACCTCGTCGAGGAAGATCTCCAGCGAGGTCCGCATGTCGGACACGATCGCGGGGTCGAAACCGGGGAAGAGGTCCGGGTCCTTCGCGATCTCGGGGCCTCGCTCGACCTTCAGCCACTGGAGGAAGAACTCCCGGAGCTTGGTGTGCGTGCGGGGGTCGTTCATCATCCGTTCGGCTTGCTGCGCGACCTGCTCGCGGGTCTTCAGTTCGTCCTTCGCGGCGGCCTCGAGCAAGGGCTGATCGGGGAGCGAATCCCACAGGCCGAACGAGATCCGCGAGGCGACCTCGTAGGGGCCGGGGGCGGATCCGCCGATCTCCCGGTAGAGGAACCGGGGCGACTTGAGGGTCAGGATCACCACGCGCTTCACGGCGGTCTCGGCATCCCTGGCTTCGGCGAACTGGCGGTCGATGAAGAACGCCTTCTGCTCGTCGTCCAGGGGGCGTCGGAACGCTCGTTCGGCGAATTTATGGCAGAATTCCTTGAGCTTGGCGTCGCGGTCGGGGGCGTCGTCCTTGGTGCCCGCCAGGTCCCTCAGGTGAGTCGCCACGTAGCCCGCGGCCTCGATCGCGGCGTCGGTCGTGGCGGTGTCCCAGGCCTTCGAGACCGACGTGCCGCGCTCGTAGCCCACGCTGCGGTCGTCGGGCGGGAACGGGCTGGTGAGGACGAAGACCTCGGGCGACCGGGCCGGGGTGAGGTTCCGCTCGGGGATGGGCGAGCCGACCTGCTGCGGGGGCTTCCACTCCAGCGAGATCGACGCCTTCACGCCCTTGGGCTTCCGCTTGGGGTTCTTCTTCTTTTCGTCGTCCACGCCCTGCTTGGCCTTGGAGAGGTCGAGCCGGATGTGGTACTGGCGACCGCCCAGCAGGGCGATCGTGGCGCGGTGCTCGGTGTCGTCGCCCGACTTCACCTGGGCGTCAATCAGGGGGGTCCGGGAGTCGTTGATCCAGAGCTTGGTGGCGTGCTCGGTCGTCACGCAGAACTCGTACTCGCCGGTCTCGGGGGCCAGGATGGAGCCGGTCCAGAGGACGGAGAAGCGGTTGGCCTCGAGCTTCGCCGGGTCGGGCGAGCTCTCGCCGAAGTCGAACTTGACCATCGGGTCGATCCGCTCGAAGGCCTTCTGTCCCTCGTTCGGCTCGCGAGACTTGTAGTAGCTGGCCTTCAGGCCGCGCCCGGGCTCGATCGCAGGGGCGGGCCGGAAGCTCCCCACGAGGTCCGTCACGGCGTTGCGGTACTGGCGGACGGTGAGGCGGGACAGCTCGATCCGGGCGGGCTTGATGCGGGCCTGGGCCAGGGTCGAGTAGAAGGCGTCGTGGATGTAGGCGGCGACCTTGTCGGCATCCTCCCCCACGCAGGTGCCCGGATCGTCCTCGGGCATGGTCTTCGCGATGAGCTTGGAGAGCTGCGCGACGGAGCGGTCGCCGGTCAGGGGGCGAGGATAATCCTCCGTCCCCGTGCCGGACTCGCCGTGGCAGGAGAGGCACTTCTGGCGATAGATCTCGACACCCGATTTCTCGTCGGCCGCGGCCAGGGCCGGGACGAGGACGAGAATCATCAGGGCCGCGAAAGGATCCCGCGTGGATATGGGCATGGGATGGTTCACCCCAGGTTGGAAAGCGGCACGGCGTACAGAAGGCGGGCAACCGGCATGATCAGGCGAGATCCACCGCCGATCCGGGCTCGAAAGCTCCATGATAAGCGACGATGGGGGAGCAAGCAGGTGGAATCTTCAGCAATCGTTATACCTCAATTCCAGACCCTCGGCAAGGTTTCGCCGGACTCGCGGCCCTCGACTCACCTCCCGCCGGACACGGCGGCCAGGGCGATCTTGTCCAGGGGGAGCACCTGGCAGGCGCCTCCGCGGCGGACGGCCTCGGCGTTCATGCCGAAGACGATGGAGGTGGCCTTGTCCTGCGCGATGGTGAAGGCCCCGGCGTCGCGCATCTCGACCAGGCAGCGGGCCCCGTCGTCGAGCATGCCGGTCAGGATCACGCCCACGGCGCGATCGCCCGCGGCCTGGGCGGCGGATCGGTAAAGGACATCCACGCTGGGACGGAACCGGCTCACGGGAGGCCCCTCGACGAGCTCAAGGCGATACGAGTTGCCCACGCGTCGAACGGTGCTGTGGACGCCGTCGGGGGCGATCAGGGCCGCCCCCGCGCGGATCGGGTCCCTGTGCTCGCCGACCTTCACCTTGACCGAGATCTTGGGGTCGCGGTCCAGGCGATCGGCGAACGCCTCGGTATGGCCGCCCCCCTGCATGTGCTGGACCACCACGATCCCGGGCGAGTTGGCGGGGAAATCGGCCAGCAGGCGGGCCAGCGCCTGGACGCCCCCGGTGCTCGCGCCGATGGCGATGATCCGGTCGCGCTCGGGCGGGAGGTGGCGCGGGCTCAAGGGCGGAATCACGGCGTCGATGTTCCGGCGATGCTCGTGGTCCTGGCGGGTCATCTCGGGCGCGGCCACCTGAGCGGGGCCCGCCGCGGAGGTCGCCGCCACGGCCAGGCGGAGGCTCTCGCGCAGGCGCTCGCCCCAGTCCAGCAGCTCGTCGGGGTTGTCCCATCGCGGCTTGGGGATCACCTCGATGGCGCCAAGTTCAAGCCCGGCAAGCGCCTTGCGGGGCTCATCCGTGCACAGGAGGACGGGCAGAGGATGCTGGAGCATGAGCTTGCGCAGGAACGTGATCCCGTCCATGCGGGGCATGTTCACGTCCAGCAGGATCACGGCGGGGACCGTCTTCCGCATGCGTTCGACGGCCTCGTACGGGTCGCCGGCGGTGAGGGCGTAGAAGCCGGGGTCGCCCTCGACGATCGCCTTCAGCGACTGCCTGGCCAGGGCGCTGTCGTCCACGATCAGGACGGGCAAGGCGGGATGGATGATCATGGCGGCGGCACCCTCCGGAAGATCGAGGGCCCCACTCGCTCCAGCAGGCCGGGGCGCTCGGCCACGATCTCGGCGTTGCCGATCACCAGCCACCCGCCCGGCTTGAGCCTCTGCGCCATCCGGTCTAAAAGCGTCAGGCGCTCGGCCTCGGCGAAGTAGATCGCCACGTTGCGGCACAGGACCGCGTCGAATTCCGCCGGAAGGGGCCAGGCCGCGGCGCGCAGGTCGAAGTGCTGGAACGTGACCAGGCGGCGGATCTCGGGCGAGAGCCGGAACCTCCCCTGACGCGTCCCCCGGCCCCTCAGGAAGAATCGTCGCAGACGCTCGGGGCTCACGTCGCCGAGCTCGCGGGGCGTGTACATGGCCCTGGCCGCCGAGCGGACGATCTCCAGAGCGATGTCGGTGGCGCGGATCTCCACGGCGTCGGGGCCGAGCCCCAGGACCATCTCGGTCAGGAGCATGGCCAGGCTGTACGGCTCCTGACCGGTGGAGCAACCGGCCGACCACACGCGGATCGGCCCCGAGCCCGGATTCCGCACCCGGATCGCGGACGAGAGACCCTCGGCCAGCCGGACCAGCGGGGCCGGCTCCCGGAAGAACGTGGTGTGGTTGACCGTGGTCAGGTCGATCAGCAGCTGGATGCCGGGCCCGTCGGTCCTGGCCAGGAGGTGGCGCTCGTGGAAGTCCTGGAAGCTCACGAGCCCCCGCGCGATCAGCCGCTCCTTCAGCCTCGCCCGGATCAGGCCGAGGCGCTGGGACGAGAGGTTCCCGCCGTAGGCGCGCGTGCGGATGACCGCCTCGACCGGGCGGAAATCGTCCTCGGTCCAGGGCTCCGCCGGGGTGGAGTTGTTGGGCCTCGCGCCCACCTCAGGCGACCTCTTTCGGCGATTCGGCGAGAAGCGAGGCGAAGACCTGGTCCAGGTCCAGCACCAGCAGGAATCGGTCCTGATGGCGGATCAGGCCGCGGACGAACGCCGAGCCTCCGCCCAGGCCCAGCGTGGGGGCCGGCTGGATGTCCTCGGGGGCGAAGTCCAGCACGTCCGACACGCGATCGACCAGCAAGCCCGCGACCCTCGCGGGCTGATCCGGGTCGGGCTCGACCATCAGCACGCTCGGGGCGCGATCGGTGATCGAGTCGTCGTTCAGGTGGAAGGGCACCCGCAGGTTCCAGACCGGGACCACGTGGCCCCGCAGGTTGTAAAGGCCCACCAGGGCCTTCATGCCGCCGGGCACCCGCGTGAGGGCGGCCACGTCCAGCACCTCGCGTACGCGGGTGACTTCCAGCGCGTAGGTCTCGCTGCCGAGCTGGAGCACCACGTACGACTCGCTGCGTTCGTGGTCGGCCTCGCCCGTGTCGTCGATCGCCTGCAGGTCCGTTCCCGCCATCACGGCCTCGCCATCTCAAGGGTTGCAGTCGAAGGGGCTGGAAGGGGTCACGCCGGAACATCATCGCGAGGCCATGCGCCAGCATAACCGGCGATCGGTCCGGGGGAAACGGGCTCAGAACCTCTCGAACTCGTTGTCGTCGTCCAGATTCACCACGATCCCGCCGGGGGCCCGGCGGTCGGTCGGGCCGTCGGAGCGGGGACGCGTGGGCGTGGGGCGGGCGGGCAGAGGTCGCACCGCGGGCCTGCGAGCCGCGCCCGACGAAGGGCGATGCGACGCCGAGGCCGTTGTCTGCGCGTGGTTGGGCCGGGTGTGTCGCGACGTGTCGAGCCGGAAGAACCCCACGAGCTGCTCGAGCGACGAGGCCTGCGTGGCCATGGTGGCGGCGGTGGAGGCCAGCTCCACGCTGGAGGTCACGTTCTGCTGCACGACCTCGTCGAGCTGGCGGACGCCGGTGCTGATCTGGTGGATGGCCGAGGTCTGCTCCTGCGAGGCCGCGGCGATCTCGCGGACCAGCTCGGAGGTGCGGCGGATCGAAGGCACGATCTCGCCCAGGAGCTTGCCCGCGTTCTCGGCCACGGCCACGCTACGGCCCGCCATCTCGCCGATCTGGTGCGCGGCCTGCTGGCTCCGCTCGGCGAGCTTGCGGACCTCGCCCGCGACCACGGCGAACCCCTTGCCCTGCGTGCCGGCGCGGGCTGCCTCGATGGCGGCGTTCAGGGCGAGCAGGTTGGTCTGGTAGGCGATGTCCTCGACGACCTGGATCTTCTGGGCGATCAGACGCATGGCCGCCACGGTCTCCTCGACCGCCTTGCCGCCGTCCTCGGCCCTCACGCTCACGTCCTTCGCGGCCTGCGCGGTGGTGTGTGCGTTATGAGCGTTGGCCTTGACCGAGCTGTCCACGGCCTCGAGGCTCGACGAGATCTCCTGCAAGGTGCTCGCCTGTTCGGTCGCCCCCTGAGAGAGTTCCTGCGCGCTGGCGCTGAGCTCCATGCTCGCGCTGGAGACCGACCCCGTGGCCTGGCTGATCTCGACGATCACGTCGCCCAGCCGCTCGATCAGCGAGTTGACCTGCCCCGAGAGCTGCCCGAACTCATCCCGGGACGTGAGGTTCGACCGGACATCCAGGTGCCCCTGCTCCAGAAGGCGGGTCACGTCGGCGACTTCCCGCAAGGGCTGGACGGCGCGACCCGAGAGCCAAAGGCCTACAGCCACCGTCGCCAGAAGGCAAGCGGCCAGGACCGCGAAATTCAGGTAGCGGATCATGTTGATCGAGCCATACACGTCGGCCTGACGGGCCAGCGACACGACGTAGTACTCCTGCGGCTTGCCCCCTTCCTTCTCGAGCAAGGGGATGTGCGCCACGCCCGCGATCTCAGCGCCGCTGGCGCCATTGGAGATCGGGATCGGCTCCGCGTCGTCGGCCCTCGACTTGATCAGCTCGGAGTAGATCCCGGTGATCTTCTGGCCGGACACAAACGGGTCGCGGCTGTCGGGACGACCGCGGGACGTGACGACCATGCCGTCGGGGGCGATCAACGCAAGCCGGGACAGGACGGTGTATTCCTCGAGAAAGGAATCGAATGTGTTATTGATCGGCTCGACCTTCGTGCGGTCGAGGACCGGAGCCGTGCCGCCCCGCGCCTCCTCCAGC
>JANOBY010000575.1:0-2330 GCA_031411935.1 Planctomycetales bacterium
GCTTCGCGCTCGACGATGAAACCTCACTATCCCCCGTGGATTCGGCGAGGACCCTCGTGGCCAGCGAGAGAACGCTCACCTCGTGGAAATCGCAGGCGGGGTACGCGCTGCTCACTCCTTCAATGAGGAGGAAGGAATTGCGACGCTCGCCGAGGCGATACGCCGTGAGGTAAGGCGAGCGGTCGAGGCCTCCCGGCCTGTCAATCCCTGGACTTATCCCCCGAGAACCTGCTTTACCGCGTCTCGGGCGCGAATCATGAGCGGGCTGTCGGCCACGTGAGAGCCCGGGAAATAGGCCAGTGCCGAGGCCGCTAGGGGGGCGTGCCAACGGGCGTTGGATGCCAGTCTGGCCTCTTCCCAGGCCGCCGCCGCGTACTTGTAATCGTGGCTGTCACGCCCCGCGTGGAAAATGCGGCGGCGACCTGCGGCGAAGATCGATTCGGGCGATCCCCCGTCTGCCAGGTAACTCAGGGCCTTGGCCACGGCCTTCGTCCGATCCTGTTTCACGGTGGCGAAGATCTCGCCTAGAGCCTCGTCCCCCTTGTTCTCGGTGCGAGCCGGTTCCAGGCGGTCGAGCGGAACGGCGTGGGCTTGCCCCAACGCGTCACGGAACATGGCGGTCCAACTGGCCGCCTGCAAAAGGGCTAGTTTTGGAGTGGTGTCGTCGCCGCTCTGACCATAGATGAAATGGAGAGCATTGGCGGAGGTCATCGCGTGCAGAGAGATGATTCCCGGCTTGCGGACGAGCAACTCGCTCGCCGCCATGATGATCGCGTCCCAGAGCGACTCGGGGGCGATCCCATCATTCAGGAGGCGGGCCGTCTCGGCCGAGGCGGCCTGAGGCTTGGCCGTTCGCATCATCTCCAGATGGGTCTTCGTGGCATCGGCGTCGAGCTTGCCGATCGCCCACCCATCGCGCAGGGACTTCGCCGTTTCCAGGTTCTCGGCGTAAGGGCCCTCGGAGTGAAGCCCGGGGTCTCCCTGGCGGTCAAGGATCCCGAAGGAAAGAGAGCGAAGGACGGGCTCCGCGTTCTCCCACCCGATCGTCTGCAAGGTTCTCCACGACTGCGCCGCGAAGATGGCCTTGTGGCCGATGTTGCGGTGGTCCCGAACCGCGTATCGCCAGAAGGGCTCCATGGTCTGGAAAGCTCCCGACGAGCGGCACAGTCCCACCGTGGCCGCATCGGCGGCGTCGGCGTCCCAGGCTTCCATGGCTTTCACGAGTTCGGCCCTCGCTTGATTCGGAGATGGGACGCGTGCCTCATCCACCGGCCCCAAGCTCCAGTCCCCCTCCTTCACGTCCGCTTCCTGCGAGCCCTTGAAGTTGTCGAGCGCCCAGAGCATGGGCAACAAACGCTCATCCTCGGCGGCCGTTTGACCGAGGATGTGCGCGGAATGGATGACCATGACCGCGTGAAACTTGAATCCCACAGGGCGGGGCTTGATATTGCGAATCCCCGCCAGGAACAGCCCCGCCATGAGGTCGCGATAGGGCAGCCCTCCCTTCATCTCGGAGATCGCTTTCTCGAGAATCTGGTCCCGGTCGATCTCCTCAATCCATCGCACGACCGGCTCGATCTCGGGCCGAAGGCGAACGCTCTCGGGCCGGACGATCAGCGCGCTTCCCAGTGCGGGCGTGATCTGCGACACGCCGAGTCCGAGCCCCGACCCGATGCCCATGGCGGCTGAGGCCTGGAGGAACCGCCGTCGCGGAAGGCTGTTGTCCATGATCGACTTCTCCGGGTAAGAAGGGGCGATCGCACGAAGGGAGAGGGATCGCGAATCGCCCAGGGCCCAGTATGGCCCGACCCGGGGGCCGCTCGCTAGGGGGCATCCTCGCCAGGGAGCGACACGTCCTCAGACGTGCCCAGATGTTCCACTCGATCCGACGAGGTCAGATAAATGCCAAAACCCACAAGCAAGCCGCCAACCACAAGCGGCAGAGTCAATGGCTCGTTCTTGAGCAAACGGCCGAGCAAAACCCCGAACAGAGGGGTCACGAACGCGATGGTCGAGAGCTGTGCCGCCGGATAGCGACCGAGCAAAAGCAACCAGACCGAGAAGCAGAACCCAGAGACCGCAACCCCTTGATAGACCAGCGCGGCAACCACCGTTGGCGTGACCCGATAGTTCGAAAGCCCCTCAAACCATGCGCTGTAAAGCAGAAAGATGGGGATGGCCACGATCGTCTGATTCAGTAGGAGCGTGGCTGGAGAAATGAACGGGAAGGTCTTCTTCTGGAGAATTGTCTGGACCGCGAACACCGCTCCCGAGGCCAGGACCACGTAGTCTCCAAGCTGGCTCGCTCGTGTACTGCCGACCGAGCCCGA
>JANOBY010000576.1:0-9602 GCA_031411935.1 Planctomycetales bacterium
CTTGATGATGTTGTAGGAGAAATCGTCAGTCTCTCCATACACCGAGCCCGGCTTGGACCCGCCGCCCGCCATCCACATGGTGAAGCAGCGCGGGTGATGGTCGCGGCCGTAGTTCGCCTTCGACAGGCCGCCCTGCGAGTAGACCGTGCGGCCGAACTCGCCGCCCCAGATGACCAGCGTCGAGTCGAGCAGGCCGCGTGCCTTGAGATCCTGGATCAGGCCGTAGCACGGCTGGTCCACGTCCTTGCACTGGTCCGGCATGCGGCCCGTGAGGTTGCCGTGGTGGTCCCAGTTGTTGTGGTAGATCTGGACGAATCGCACGCCGCGCTCGACCATCCGGCGGGCGAGCAGTGCGGTGTGGCCGAAGCTGCCGGGCTTGCGGATGTCGGGCCCGTAGAGCTTCTCGGTCATCTCGCCTTCCTTGGAGAGGTCGGTGAGGTCGGGGACGCTCGACTGCATGCGGAAGGCCAGCTCGTACTGCTGGATCCGGGTGTGGGTCTCGGGGTCCCCCACGCTCTGATATGTCATCTCGTTCAGGGCCTTCAGGCCGTCGAGGGTGCGGCGGCGGATGTCGGCCGGGACGCCCGGAGGGTTGTTGATGTAGAGGATCGAGTCGGGCCCCGCGCGGAAGGACACGCCCGCGTGCTCGCCGGGCAGGTAGCCCGAGGACCACAAACGCGCCGAGATCGCCTGGACCTGCTCGGTGTTCGACGGCTTGGCCACGAGCACCACGAAGGTCGGGAGGTTCTCGTTCTCCGAGCCCAGTCCATATGACGCCCACGACCCGAGGCACGGCCGGCCGGTGATCTGGTTGCCGGTCTGCATGTAGCTGATGGCCGGCTCGTGGTTGATCGCCTCGGTGTGCATGGAGCGGATGAAGCACATGTCGTCGGCCATCTTGGCGGTGTAGGGCAGCATCTCGCTGATCCACATCCCGCTCTGGCCGTGCTGCTGGAACTTGTACTTGGACGGGGCCACGGGGAACCGCTTCTGGCCCGAGGTCATGGTGGTGAGCCGCTGGCCCATCCTCACGCTCTCGGGGAGGTCCTTGTCGAACATCTCGACCATCTTCGGCTTGTAGTCGAACAGGTCGAGCTGCGAGGGGCCGCCCACCATGTGCAGGTAGATCACGTGCTTGGCCTTGGGGGCGAAGTGCGTGAGCTGCTTGGCGACCTCGTTGGCGGCGGCCTCGCCCGTCCCGCGGACGCCCATGAGCGACGCGAGCGCCGCGAATCCCAGGGCGCTCTTGCCTCGCGAGAAGAACTGGCGGCGGGTCTCGTTCCTGGCGTATTCGTCGAAGAGATTCATGAGGCACCCCGGCGGAGAAGATTCGGGCTCGATGGGAGGGAGGCGGAGGGCCGGGCCGCCCGGCGATCCACATCGCGAGGCGGCCCGGCCCTGCATCACGAGGGGTTTACTTGTTGAGCGCTTCGTCCAGGTTCATCAGCTCGTTGCAGAGCATGGTCCAGGCCGCGAGCGTGGAGGGGTCGAGCGCGGGGTCGGTCTTGGTCTCGCCCACCTCGATGAGCTTCTTCGCGTCCTCGACGTTCGCCTTGTAGAAATCGCTCAGGTCCTTCAGCGAGGCCAGGATCACGGCCTTTTCCTCGGGCCTCACGGGGCGAGCGATCAGGCGGTGCGACAGGAAGCTGATCTTCGCGTCGTCGCCCTCGCCGCCTTCCTTGATGGCCCTCTGGGCCAGGACCTTCGCCGCCTCGACGAATTGAGGGTCATTCAGGGTTACGAGCGCCTGCAGGGGAGTGTTCGTCCGCTCGCGGCGGACGGTGCAGACCTCGCGGCTCGGGGCGTTGAAGATGTCCATGGAGGCCGGGGGCGCGGCCCTCTTCCAGAAGGTGTAGAGGCTGCGGCGATAGAGCTTGTCGCCGGTATCGCGCTTGTAGTCGCGGGTATTGGAGCCGATCATGGCGACCGCCTCCCACACGCCGTCGGGCTGGTACGGTTTCACGCTCGGCCCGCCGATCCTGTCCACGAGCAGGCCGCTGGTGGCCAGGGCGTAGTCGCGGACCATCTCGGCGTCCATGCGGAAGCGGGGGCCACGAGACAGGGCGATGTTGGCCGGGTCTTTTTCGAGCTTCTCGGGCGTGGTCTGCGCCGACTGACGGTAGGTGGCCGAGGTCACGAGAAGCTTCATGAACTTCTTCATGTCCCAGCCCCCTTCGCGGAACTCGACGGCCATCCAGTCCAGGAGTTGCTGGTTGGAGGGCTGCTCGCCGCTCACGCCGAAGTCGCCGGTCGTGCGCACGATCCCGGTGCCGAAGAGCTCCTGCCAGAAGCGGTTGATGGTCACGCGGGCGGTGAGCGGGTGCTCGGGCCTCATGAGCCACTGGGCCAGGCCCAGGCGGTTGCGGGGCAGGTCGTCGGGCAGGGCGGGGAGCACGGCGGGGGTGGCCGCCTTGACCTGGTCGCCTCGCTTGTCGTATTCGCCCCGGTTCAGGATGTAAGCCATCGCCGGGTCGGTCTTCTCCTGCATCACGTGGGCGACGGTGCCGCGGGCCTTGATCTCGGCCTGCTCCTTCTCGGCCGCCGCGAGCTTCGTCCTCAGGGCCGCGGCCTCGGGGTCCATCGTGCCGAACTGCCAGGCGAACAGCCGCTCCACGTCGGGCCCCGGCCGCTTGTCGGCGGGCTTCGAGGTGAGATAGAGGGCCAGGCCCGAGGCCGAGAGCTTGGAAACCTCGTCCTCACCGAGCGCTCGCCCATAAAGGCGGAGGTCGCGGATCGCCGTATCCTCCAGCTTGGCCGAATTGCTCCGCTGGGCAACCTTCAGGGGCACCGTGGTCTTGATGCTGCTCTTGAGGGCGTTGGTCGGCGCGTTCGATGCCTTGAGCTGGCCGTTCACGTAGATCTTCAGCCCCTCGGGCCTGGCCGAACCGTCGTAGGTCACGAACAGGTGGGCGAGTTCGCCGGGCTTGAGGACCTCGTCGTTCGTGACGACCTTGAGGGCGTCGGTCGGCCACTTGCTCACGATGTGCGACCCCACTCGGCCGTTTTCGAGCCAGAGGTCCCAGCCTTGATAATCCTTGCCGTCGTCCATCCTCGAGACAACCGAGCCCACCACTCCGGGCTTGGGCACGCGGACGAAGGCCCCGAACGAGAACGCCTGGTCCTTCTCGAAGTCGCCCGCGTCGGCCAGCTCCAGGACGCCCGAGGGCTGCCCCTTGGTGCCGGTCGCGGGAGCGTCGCCGTCGCCCAGCAAGGCGCGGAGCTTCAGGCCGTCGGCGGGTGCCATGGCCGAGAGGGTTTCGGGCGTGGCGGCGGCCAGCCACTTGTCGAACTCGGGACGCGCGGCCTGCTTGCGGGACTCAAGTCCCTGCTGCAACCCGGCGACCTCGCCCAGAAGGGCCTCCCAGCGCGGACGGTCGGTCGGCGGGGCCACGAACACGGCCGGGGGGGTGTCCTGGATGTTGCCATCCATCGCGCCCTGGGTCGTGTTGTTGAAGAAGGCCGAGAGCTGATAGAACTCCTTCTGCGAGACCGGGTCGAACTTGTGGTCGTGGCAGACCGCGCATCCGGTGGTCAGACCCATGAAGACCTGCGAGACCGTCTCGGTCCGGTCGCGGGCGTAGAGGACGAGGTATTCCTCGTTAATCGCCCCGCCCTCGTTGGTGGTCATGTTGCAGCGGTTGAAGCCCGAGGCGATCTGCTGTTCGAGCGTGCGGTTCGGCAGGAGGTCGCCGGCGATCTGCTCGACGGTGAACTGATCGAACGGCACGTTCTTGTTCAGGGCGTTGATGACCCAGTCGCGGTACGACCACATCTCGCGGTAGTTGTCGAAGTGGATCCCGTGCGAGTCCGCATAGCGGGCCGCGTCGAGCCAGTACCGGCCGCGATGCTCGCCCCACCGGGGGGAGGCCAGGTAGTTGTCGACGAGCTTCTCGTAGGCGTCGGGCGAGGCGTCGTTGACGAACGCGTCCACGTCCGAGGGCTCGGGCGGGAGGCCGGTCAGGTCCAGGCTCACGCGGCGGGCCAGCGTCCGGCGATCGGCCTCGGGCGCGGGGGTGAGGCCCCTGGCTTCCAGGTTCGCCAGCACGAAGCGGTCGATCGGGTTCTTCACCCAGTCGCTCTGCTTCACGGCGGGAAGCTCGGGGCGGACCGGGGCGAGGAACGACCAGTGGGGCTGGTATTCGGCGCCTTCCTTGACCCAGGCCGCGAGCGTGGATTTCTGATCCGCCGTGAGCCCCTTCTTCGATTTGGGCGGGGGCATGACCTTGTCGGGGTCGGTCGAATTGACCCTTTCGATGATCTCGCTGAGCGAGGGGTCGCCGGGCTCGATGGCGCCGGCCTCGATCGCGGCCTCCCGCTTGTCGAGCCTCAGGCTGGCCTTCCTCGCGGCGCTGTCGGGGCCGTGGCAGGAGAAGCAATTCTCCGCCAGGATCGGCCTCACGTCGCGATTGTACGCCCGCTTCGCGGGGTCGTCGGCGCGGGCCGAGGAGGCGAGTCCAACTGCCACGGCCAGCGCGGCCAGGGCGACTCGTGTGGGTGCAATGGATCGAACGAGAGGGCTCATCAAGACTTCCCCTTTCCTTTCACGCGAGCGACTTGCCCGCCAACGGCCGGTGCCTCCGCCGAGGTCGGCAGGGTGCGGCTCCAGTATCGGCAACCGGACATGATATGACGGGACATCGCCCGGACGGCTCCGGCGCGATCGTTCCGCATGAGCGCCTCGACGATCGTGAGGTGCTCACGCGCCTCTTCCCCGAGGCGATGATAATCGTTGCGATTCTCCTCCCGCTGCCACGAGGCATCGCGGAAGGCGCGGAACAGCATCTTCAACCGCCCAATCTCCTTCGCCAGGAAGGGATTGGCGGCCGACTCCGAGATCACGTCATGAAGCCGGCTGTCGGCCGCGCGGGCCTCGGCCACCTGATCCGAGGCGAACGGGGTCGTGCGCGCGATCATGCCCCGCAGGGCCTCTCGCAACACGAGCAGTTCGGCCTCGTCGATCCGGCCGCAGGCCCCCCGAACGGCCTCGCACTCCAGGGCGCGACGGACCTGGCAGATCTCGCGGACCTCGTCGCGAGAGAACCGCCGGACCACCGCCCCGCGGTTGGGCAGGAGGTCCACCACCCCGATCCCCGCCAGGGCGATCAGGGCCTCGCGGATCGGCGTATGGCTCACGCCGAAGCGATCGGCCAGGGCGCGGGTCACGAGGTGCTCGCCGGGCCGGAGCCGACCGCCCACGATCTCGCAGCAGAGGTCCTCAACGACCGCCTTGCGGCGCATCCCATGGACGCCAAGGCCAGCACCGGTTTCCACTCGCGGCGAAACGGACACGCAGGAACCCCCGGACAGTCGAGGCAGGGTGGGCAGGAGAGCGTGAGCAGAGCATTCGGCGGGGACGTGACCGGCCATCCTTCACGACCAGCCCGGGTCACGCCATAATGAAAGCCTAGCCACCTTGAACCGACAAGGCAACCAGATTCTACAGAATCCGTCGGCAAGCAGGATGTTTCACGCATCGGAGGCTTGAGCGCACGCCGAGTTCGGGGAGGAGAAGAGACGATGCCTTTTCCTCCTGCGTGCTCTGCATCCCGTCCGCGATCCCTGCTCCTAAAGCCATCCCCAAACCGGGTCGATTTCCAGTGAAGGTCTACACCTGCGACGCGTTCGAACTGCCGCTGCCCGAGGGGCATACCTTCCCGGTGGCAAAGTATCGGATGCTGCGAGAGCGGGTCGAGGCCGAGCGGCTTGCGGACCCCCTGGGCGTGCTGATCCCCCTTCCCGCGAGCGACGCCGAGCTTTTGCGGGTGCACGACCCGGCTTATCTGGACCGGCTGGTCTCGGGCACCCTCTCCACGAGCGAGGCCCGAGAGATCGGTCTGCCCTGGTCGAACGCCCTGGTCGAGCGGGCCCGGCGGTCGTGCGGGGCCACGCTCTCGGCCTGCCGGGCCGCGATCCGGGAAGGCGTGGCCGTGAACCTGGCCGGCGGCACCCATCACGCGCACAGGGACCGCGGGGCGGGCTATTGCGTGTTCAACGACGCCGCCGTGGCCAGCCGCGCCATGCAGAGCGAGGGGCGGGCCGCCCGCGTGCTCGTGGTCGATCTCGACGTTCACCATGGCGACGGCACCGCGTCGATCTTCGCCGATGATCCCACCGTCTACACCTTCTCGGTCCACGGGGCGAAGAATTATCCGCTGCGCAAGCCGCCGTCGGACCTCGATGTGCCCGTGGATGATGGGCTGACCGACGAGCCGTACCTCGAAGCCGTGTCGGGGGGCCTGTCTCGGGCCCTGGGCGAGATCCGCCCCGACCTTGCGATCTACCTCGCCGGAGCCGATCCTTACGAGGGGGATCGTCTGGGGAGGTTGAAGGTAAGCAAGGACGGCTTGGGCGCGAGGGACCGCCTCGTCTTCTCCGCCTTGCATCAGGCCCGCGTGCCCGTGGCCCTGACGATGGCGGGCGGCTACGGGCACGTCCTGTCCGAGACCGTCGAGATCCAGGCGCAGACCGTCCGGATCGCCCGGGAGTTCTGGCGAGCGTTCCAGGGATGACCCAGGGCACGCCCTTGCTCAGGGGCACTCCTTGCGAGACGATCAATCCACCTGGCCTGCGGAGATCACGCCCGGAGGGAGAGTCCCGGGGCAAACGGCTCGTTCTCCGCCCTCAATCCATAGGGTCCTTCGATGGAACCGACCGCCCCGTATCCAGAGCCTCGGTCGGCCGGAACGCGTGGAATCGCCGCGGCCAAGGTCATGGCGATCCTGGGTTTCCTGGTCCTGCTGTCATCGAGCTACTACCTTCGGACCGAGGTCCTGATGCTGAACCGCATCCGGTTCTCGGCCGATGAGGCCCGTGCCGATTACGAGATCAAGCGACTCCAGGATTCGTTCCCCGAACGGCTGGAACGTCACCGGGTGGACCTGAAGAACTATGAGCTTCAGAAGGAGAATTACGAGAAGTTGCACGACCTCTACCAGAAGGATCTGGTGAAGTATCTGGAGGTGACCAAGGAGCAGCCCCAGCCCCAGGCGCCTCAGTTGCCCCTCCGTCCGCAATCGCCTGAACCGCCCGAGGTTCGCGAGAAGCTGTCGCAGATCAATGTGGCCTTCCGCACCAGACGGTATGAGTACTTCGTGACGACCAGCCGCCTGAACGTCGTGGCCTGGGTCGCGGCGCTGGCGCTGACCGGAGGTCTGCTTTACCTCATCATGTTCGATCGCGCGGGACCACGGTTCATCTATCTGGCCGTCCTTCTCATGAGCTTTGTCTTCCTGATCGGTCCATCGTTCCACTCGATCCTGAGCGCCATCGTCGGCTTTCTGGAAGCACCCAGGGTCACCTGAGCCAACGGAGTCTTCGCTCTTGGCCACGCATCCGACCAAATCGCAGCAGAAGGCCCGCGACCTCGTGGCCCAGGCCTTGCTCATGATCACCGAGGCGTCGCGGCTCGATGGTCGCGGGATGTTCGACGCGAAGATCCTCGACGACGTGGCCCCCCGGATCGCCCGCGCGGGATCGGCCTTCGGACTCAACGAGATCGTGGCCAAGAGCCTGGAGCTGCGCTGCCTGGGACTGGGGATCGCGGGCTCCACGGCGGAGCTGCTCACGCTCATGGAGACGAAGATGCCCGCCCTTCACATGCTCCTGGCGTCCGACGACGACTTCCGGGCGATGGTTGCCGAGCTTGAGGACGACCTCGGTTCGCTCTGACGTGTTCGCACACTTTGCCCTCGCGTGCGTACAGACGGCAGCAACGCCGATCGCCGTGCCGTGCCCGCGCGGAGATTCCCCCTTGCGGGCCGGGTCGGGTTTGGTACTCTGGTCTGGTGGCGAGGGGTCTCCCGGTCGTGCCCGAATGCCCCGAGCTTGCTTCCTCTGCTTGTCTGCCCCACCGTGATCGTGGCGGCTCGGCTGGCCGCTCCAGCCCGATCGGCCACTCACTCCGCTTTCTGCCAAGGAGCCTTCCCGTGACCGAACCGAACGGTGGGACGTCGCGCCGCGACTTTCTGAAAGATGCCGGCAAGATCGCCGCGGCTACGGCCTTCGCCGGGACGTCGGCCCCCCTCGTCCACGCGGGCGAAGACAACACGATCAAGGTCGCCCTGCTCGGATGCGGAGGACGCGGGACCGGGGCCACCATCAACGCCCTGTCCACCAAGAGCGGCCCGATCAAGCTCGTGGCCATGGCCGACGTGTTCCCCGACAAGCTCAGCTCCAGCTTCAACGAGATCAACAAGGACTTCTCCGCGCAGGTGGACGTGCCCGAGGACCGCAAGTTCATCGGGTTCGACGCCTATCTGAAGGCCATGGACTGCCTGTCCCCCGGCGACATCGCGGTCATGGCCACCCCCCCGGCCTTCCGCTGGGTGCAATTCAGCGCGGCGATCGCCCGCGGGCTGAACGTGTTCATGGAGAAGCCGATCACCGTCGACGGCCCCTCCACCCGCAAGATGATGGCCCTGGGCGAAGAGGCCAAGAAGAAGGGCCTGAAGGTGGGCGTGGGGCTCATGTGCCGCCATTGCGTGGCCCGCGGAGAGCTCTTCGACCGGATCCAGAACGGCGAGATCGGCGACCTCATCATGATGAGGGCCTACCGCCAGACCGGCCCCGTGGGCTCCGCGTTCTCGGGCCCCAAGCCCGAGGAGATGACCGAACTCCAGTGGCAAATCAAGCGGTTCCACAGCTTCCTGTGGGCCAGCGGCGGCTGCTTCAGCGACTTCCTCATCCATAACATCGACGAGACGTGCTGGATGAAGAACGCCTGGCCGGTCTCGGCCAAGGCCTCGGGCGCCCGCACCTATCGCGAGGGGAACATCGACCAGAACTTCGACACCTACTCGGTCGAGTACACCTTCGACGACGGGTCGAAGTTCTTCCTCGAAGGCCGCAACATCGACGGCTGCCACCAGGAGTTCGCAAGCTACGCCCACGGGTCGAAGGGCTCGGCGATCATCTCCACTTCGTCGCACGCCCCGTCCAGGGCCCGCATCTACAAGGGCCAGAAGTTCGTCCGCAAGGACATCGTGTGGGCCGCCCCCCAGCCCGAGCCCAGCCCGTACCAGCTCGAGTGGGACGACCTGATCAACGCGATTCGCAACGACAAGCCCTACAATGAGGTCCAGCGAGGCGCCGAGGCCAGCCTCGTGACCTCCATGGGCCGGATGGCCGCCCACACCGGCCAAATCATCAAGTACGAGGACATCCTCAACAGCGACCACGAGTTCGCGCCGAACGTCGATAAGCTCACCCCCGAAGGCCCAGCCCCCGTCGTGGCCGACGCCAGTGGTCGCTACCCAATCCCCATGCCAGGCATCACCGCCGACCGCGAATACTAGGCTGCGCTGCGTTGGTTGCGGATTGGTCGCGGGC
This sequence comes from Planctomycetales bacterium, assembly GCA_031411935.1. GTDB lineage: Bacteria > Planctomycetota > Planctomycetia > Isosphaerales > Isosphaeraceae > JAQGHR01. The sequence continues at coordinate 9,328 of JANOBY010000576.1, forward strand.
TGAGATTGGTTAGAGCGATTGTATCGGCGGCCTGCTGCGAGCACGCCCCGGCAGAGCGATTTCGGCGGATGCGTCGTCTATACTACAGGAGTGTCAGTGCACGCTGGCGGCCGCCCGCCGGGCGCTGCCGCGAGGGGCCTCGCCAACAATTCGGAACTAGCATGGCCACCGGAACCGTCACTTCCATTGTTATTCCGCCGTCGCCGCCCGCGACCGATCTGGGGCGCGAGCACGAGCGGGTCATCCATCGTCAGCTCGGACGAACCAGCTTTCAC
>JANOBY010000577.1:0-2375 GCA_031411935.1 Planctomycetales bacterium
CCCGCTCTCACCGAGGATGAGCGGATGATCCTGCGCGTGGTGCGTGCGTCGGGCCTGGACGCCGACGAGCTGCTTCAGGTCGTGATGCATCATCAGCGGGGCAAGCTGGTGGCAGCGGCCCACAGCACCGAGCGGATGCCCTCCCAGCGGGGACGGGCCCCGAACGAGTCGCTCCCCCCTCGCCGCGAAGAGCCCAGGCCCACGAACAGGCCGGCGGTGACATACGGGCCGACCGTGGACCTGACCGAGCTGGACGAGGCGAACGAGCGGAGGCAGGTCAGGGAGGAGCGGGAGAAGGCCAGGCAGGCGGCGAAGCAGAAGGAAGCGAAGAACCCGGGCCCGAAGAAGGGCGGGTAGCCGTTCCACAGACTCAGGGTTGGGGAGCCGAGATGACGCCGGAAATCGTGACGCTGTGCCATTCCGCGCTGGTCCAGGGCGACTCGATGTCGATCCTCGGGGCGTTCGGGCAGATCGCCGTGGAGCGGTTCCCGTCGCCGTTCCCGCCGTTCGTCCTGGCTTGCCGGCTCCGCTTCGACGAGGGGGAGGCCGGCGAGCATCGGCTCAAGCTGACGGTGGTGGATAGAGACGGACGGGTCCTCGGCCAGATGATGGTAGGTCTAAATCTACCGACAGAATTGTTCCGCCCGACAGCGAGAGTGTCCATAACCTTCCCGATATCGGGCATGGACCTTGTACACAGTGGGGAGCACGCGATCGACCTGGTGCTCGACGACGGCGAGCCCATCCGGACGCCCTTCGACGTAGTGCAGCGAACCAACCCATAATCTTGCCCCCTGAGAATCGCCGACCCGAGATCCTGCCCTGCATTCTAATCTTCGATGCGGAAGGCCAGGACGAACGGTCCGAATGCGTAGCAGAGCCAGGCCGGGTCCGACGACTCGTCCCTGCCCGCCCAGCGGCTCCGGAGCATCCAGACGTGATCGACCGAGATGACATCCCCGCTCCGCAGCACCACGGCGTTGTGGAGCTTCCGCCTCGCGGGCATCCGGCACCGCACCAGCACCGTCGCCAATGCACTCCCGACCGGTCCGGGGCGGGGGGCTTCCTCGGAGGTGACGACCATCATGGTTGTCCTTTTTAGATACGCATGTTCACTATAGGCGTACCAAGCCTAGCCGCACCATGCGTGGGTGTCCAGGGGTCGTGCCGCATTTATAAAAATTGACCTATTTGATATGGATCGGTAACGATCTGAGGGGTGACGATGACGATCTCCGTATCCTGCCCATCGTGTTCGTCGAAATTCCGCACCGACGCGGCTCATATAGGTAAGAAGGCACGTTGCAAGAAATGCTCCGCTGTCCTGACAGTTACTCCCAGCGATGACGACCTCTACGAGCTGGACACGCCCGCGGCCCCGCCGTCGGCGTCGCCATCCTGGCAGGAGGATGACCAGGAGGTCGCGGCCGAGCCGCTGCCGTCCGCGTACGCCCCGGTGGCGATCCCTGTGTCGGTGCCCCTCCCGCCGCTGGCCGATCGCTCGATGCCCACCGAGCCCTGGTACTACCAGTTCCTGGTCGGCTATGCATGGACGGTCGCGGTGCTTGGGCTGCTCCAGCTCCTCTACTTCGCGATGAAGCTGGTCGAACAATACGAGAAGCTCGGCGATACCGAGCTGGCATCCGACCTGTTCTGGAGGGGGGCCACGTCGGTGATGACCATCGCCGCGTGCATTATGATCGGTGCACTGCTGGTCTCAGCACCCGTGCTCGTCTTCGTGGACATCGCCCGGAACGTCCGGGCCATGCGGTACGAGAGATCATGACCCGAGTCCTCGTGACCGGAAGCCGCTCCTGGAAGCCGATCGATCTAGCGACTGAGGTCCTCGCCCGGCTACGGGAGCACTACGGCGACGACCTGGTCGTCGTTCACGGGGCATTCCACGGCGGGATCGACGCGGCGTTCGCGGCGGGGTGCAAGGCCCTCGGCGTCCGGCAGGAGCCGCATCGCCAGTTGCATCGCACCGCCGGCTCGCGCGTCGGGCTCGGCGAAAATGCCTCGATGCTCGCCGCCGGGGCCGACCTCTGTCTGGTGTTCCACCGGGAGCTGGCGGACAGCAAGGTCGCGGCCGACTGCGTCATCCGGGCGCTGGAGGCCGGGATCGAGACGTGGTGGTACTCGGGCTTGACGTGCGAGCCGAGGCAGATCCGGAGCTGGGCGGACGTGATGCTGGGCTGACGGCGGCGGTGCGGGTGATCGAGGGGAAGTGATGTCGGTCGAGAAAATCGGAGGATGATACGTTGACGAAGAAGCAAGATGCGAAAACGAATATCCAGAAGGCCACGGCCAATGATGTCGCGATCGTGAGGATTGCGGAGCGGGCCAAGGCAGTAAAGCTCTTCTTCGTCTTGTTT
>JANOBY010000578.1:0-38146 GCA_031411935.1 Planctomycetales bacterium
CTCGTGCGGTCCACCACCGAGAGCAGGCGGTAGCCCGTGGGGCCGGGCTCGGTGAGCAGGGCCACGTTGCCCGCCACGGTGGGCCTGTACTTCAGATACCACTCCAGCCTGCGCCAGAACTTGGGCAGGCGCTGGGGGACGTCGGGCTCGATGGGCAGGACGGCGAACAGGGGGACGAGCCCCACCAGCGACTTGAGCCTCACATGGAACGGGGATCCGTCGGGGTTGCGGATCGCGTCGTAGTAGAATTTGTCCTGCTCGTCCCAGAGGCCGACCTCGCCGCATATGCCGTTGATGGCGTGGGCGATGGCGATGAAGTGCTCGAAGAACTTCGTGGCCATGGCCTCGTACGCGGGCCTGGTCTTGGAGAGTTCCAGCGCGATGGCCAGCATCTCCAGGCAATAAAGGCCCATCCACGCGGTGCCGTCGGCCTGCTCCAGCCGCGCGCCTTCGGGCAGGCCCTCGGGCTTGCTTCGGTCGAACACGCCGATGTTGTCCAGCCCCAGGAATCCGCCCTGGAAGGCGTTCTTGCCGTCGGCGTCCTTGCGGTTCACCCACCAGGTGAAGTTGAGCAGGAGCTTGTGGAAGACCTCCTCCAGGAAGGTCACGTCCCCCGCGCCGTCGATGCCCCGCGTGAGCTCGTACACCCGACGCGCCGCCAGGGCGTGCACCGGCGGATTCACGTCCGAGAAGTCCCACTCGTACGCGGCGAGCTGCCCGTTGGGGTGCATGTACCACTCGCGCAGGAGCAGGATGATCTGCCGCTTCGCCCATTCGGGGTCGAACAGCGCGATCGGGATGCAATGGAAGGCCGAGTCCCAGGCGGCGAACCAGGGATACTCCCACTTGTCGGGCACGCAGAGGACGTCGAGGGCGTAGAAATGCCCCCAGTTGCGGTTGCGGATCAGCTCGCGTTCGGGGGGGGGCGGAGGGAAGGCGGGGTCGCCCTTGAGCCAGAGCTCGGCGCTGTAGTGGTAGAACTGCTTCGACCACATGACGCCGGCCAGCGCCTGCCTCTGCACCAGGCGGTCGTCGGCGGTGAGGTCCGGCCCCTGGAGCGCCGCGTGGAACTCGTCGGCCTCGTAGATTCGCCTCGCGAAGGTGGCGTCGAACTCGTCGAACGGCTGCTCCTGGGGATGATTGCTGAACCGGGTGCGGACCACGAAGGACTCGCCGGGCGCGACCATCGCGTGGAAGTGCGCGGCGGCCTTGGTGCCGGTCATGGACGGGTTCACGCGCTCCATGCGGCGTCTGACCACGGCGTCGTGGAAGGCGTCCTTCACGTAGGGCTGGGCGTTGGGCTCGCCGAAGAGGAGAGCGGTGTTGGTCTCGTTCTCGGTGAACAGCCACTCGTCGGGCTTGCGGTCCATGTACCAGTAGCGGGGCCCCAGGTGCCGATGGGTGGCGATCGCATGCTTGCTCCCGGCGAGCTTCACCTCGGGCTTGCGCGCGTCGTGGCCCCACGACCACGTGTTGCGGAACCACAGGTGCGGCAGGATGTGCAGGGGGGCGGGGTGCTTGCCCCGGTTCACGGCGGTGATCCGCCCGAGGATGTCGTCGGACCCGGACTTGGCATACTCGATGAACACGTCGAAGTAGCGGTTGGCGCGGAACGCTTCGCCGATGGCGTCGAACAGCTCATATTCGCGATCCGCGCGGGTGCGGCGGGCCGACTCGGCGATGAGCTTCGCGTAGGGGTATTCGACCTGAGGATACTTGTAGAGCATCTTCATGTAGGCGTGCGTAGGGGTGGCATCGAGGTAGCGGTAGTACTCCTTCACGTCCTCGCCGTGGTTGCCCTCGGGGCCCGAGAGCCCGAAGAGCCTCTCCTTGAGGATCGGGTCTCGCTCGTTCCACAGCCCCACGCCCAGGCAGAGGTTCTGATACCGGTTGCAGAAGCCGCCCAGGCCGTCCTCGTTCCAGCGATAGGCGCGGCTGCGGGCGTGCTCGTGGGGGAAGAAGTTCCAGGCGTCGCCGGAGGCGGAGTAGTCCTCGCGCACGGTGCCCCACGCGCGTTCGGCCACATACGGGCCCCAGTTCTTCCAGTCGGCCAGGCGGACCTCGCCCTGCGCCAGGCGCTTGCCCTCGGCGGTCATGGTCCGGGAGACGATCGCGGCGCGTCGGTTCATGGGAGATCAGGCCGTGAGGGAGAAGAGAGGGGACCTCGATGGACGGGAATGAACGCCCATCTTACCCGCCATGCGGCCGAGAGCCACAACGGACCGACGCTCAGCGCGATTCGGATCGTCTTGCCCTCTCCCCGCATTCGGGGAGAGGGCGGACGCGCAGCGGCCGGGTGAGGGGGAGGTCGCTGACAATCCTGGGTTCTGGCCGAGCCCAGCTCCCCCCTCACCCGGCCTCCGGCCGGCCTCTCCCCCGGAGGGGGCGAGGCGGGGATGAGGACCCCCTCCTTGCCCGTTCCCGCTTGCGTGGAGGGACGAGCGCGAAGCGGCCGAACCCTGGCCTGGAATTCCATCGCCGCGTCTCGCCGAGATGGGGTCCTCACACCCTGGCGGAGAAAACGCCGACTGATCCGAATTAATGTTCCTCGCCCAGGGCGTGAATGGTGTTGTGGATCACGCCGTCGATCGGCTCGCCGGTCTCGCCCCTGAGCTTGTAGAGGACTTCCATGCTCATGGTGGGCTTCAGGCCGGGGATGTCCAGGAGCAGCGTGCGGTGGTCGTCCGAGAGGGAGAGCCCTCGGATCGTCACGGGGGCTTCGTCGTGATGTTCCGATCCGTAATTCTGCGACCTCACGAGCGACCAGGTTTTGGCCGAAAGGCTCGTCGGATCGTTCAGCGATTTTGGGTCGATCTCGCCGCTGAAGGTGATCGCCAGCGTGTCCTTGCGGGCCTCGATCTTGATCGGCGCGTACACCGGCTTGCCTGTGTAGCGGACGCGGTAGAACCCGCCCGGCTGCTCCTGCGTGCCGGCCCAGGCGAACATCCCGCAGGCGTAGAGCTGTCCGTCCTGAGGGCGGAACCGCCCTCGCATCACGCCGGTGGGAAGCTGCGCGATCGGCAGGGGGGAGACGCCCCCCTGCATGGTGCCGTTCACCGTCTCGTGAGGGATGATGTACATCTTGCCGTATCCATACGAGAGGTCGAGCAGCGACCCCGCGAGGGGACCCCACGCGCCTTCGGGCACCCTCACGATCTCGGCCGGGGAGCGGTCCATGGCGTTGGTGATCCAGCACACGGGCGGCTCCATGGCCGCGTCCGAAGGGTCGGTCACGTCGTGATATCCCCACATGTTGCCGTAGAACCGCTTGCCCGGCTTCACGTGGTTGATCCGGTTCTTGGGGTTCCAGAACCCTTCCTGGTCGGTCACGAAGAACGTGCCGTCGGGGTTCAGGCACACGCCGTTGGGGGCGCGAAACCCGGTGGCGAGGATCTCCGTGCGGTCGCCGTCCTTGCTCACCTTGAGCAACGTCCCGTGGTGCGGGATCAGGGCCTTGAGGCCGTGACGCGCGGCCTTCGCGTAGTAGAAGTTCCCCTCGGCGTCGGTCTGCAGGCCCATGGCGAACTCGTGGAAATGCTCGGTCACCTGGTGGTCATTGGTGAAGCACTCGTAAAAGTCGGTCTCGCCGTCGTTGTTCAGGTCGCGGAGGATCGCGATCTGGTCGCGGCAGTTCACGTAGATCTGTCCGTCCACGATCTTCAGGCCGAGAGGCTGATACAGGCCCGAGGCGATCCGCCTCCAGGTGAGCGTGCCCGACGGGTCGTCGAGCCCCTCGACCATCCACACGTCGCCGTCCCAGTCGCACACCGCGGCGCGGTTCCCGTCGTCGAAGAAGTCGAACCCCGAGAGCCTCATCCGGCTATTCCACGGATTGCTCACCGGGTGCTGGAGCACATCGACCTGGAACGGGCCGGGTTCCGATCCGCGCACAATCTGCGTCTTCATGACGTCGGGCCAGCGGGTCACTCCGCCCCGCGTGAGGGGCTTCAGCGACGGCACGGCCGCCTTCGTCGCGGTCGCCGGGGGATTTCCGCCGATCCGCACCTTGATCACCGTGGGGGTGGCCGAGGCCGGGATCTTGATCAGCGTTTGCGAGGAATCCCGCTCGGGCTTCACCGCCTCGTCGCCGTCCACGGTCACGGCGACCGGCCCGTCGGCCACCTTCAGGAAGAGGTCGTGCGAGGCCTTGCCCAGCTCCAGGGTCCGCGAGATCTCGCCGCCCGCCTCGAGCTCGGGCATCTCCAGGATGTCGCAGTCGCCGACCGTGTACGCGAGGATGCTGCGGTCTCCGTGGCGATACAGGCCCTTATACCGGGCCCACGAGCGGGGCAGGGGGCCGTAGGCGCGGCCTTCGCGGTCGAGCGGCCGGGGGTCCTTGAAGTTCTTCGTCCCCGGCTCGGCCCACCCCGGGCCGGTCTCGCTCGCGAACAGGACGCGCCCGGCCACGTGAGGATGTGCCCCGTGGCGGCCGTCGAAGTTGATCCCCTCCCAGTCGAGGAACCCGTCTCCGGTCCAGGCGGCGGCCATGCGGAAGGTGTCGTGCTCGTACATGGCCCAGTCATGGCCGCGGGCCACCCCGCCGACTCCGGGATCGAGCCGGACCGCGATCCCCTTGGCCGCGATGTTGCGCCCGCCCCGCCCGACCTCGATCGACCCCATGAGGCTCGGCCCGTAATCCATCGCCAGCCACGGCTGGATGTCCGAGGGCTCGGGGCCGCGATCCGTCCCCTTCGGCAGAGTTGCCAGATACGCCGCGTCCACCTTCGTGTATTGCGACGGATTTGACGGCCTGAGGTAGGTCTCGCGCAGGTAGTGGACCACGTCGTACTTCTGGCGGGGGACCATCCAGGTCTGGGCGGGCATCTGGTTGAAGCCGTGGGTGATCGTGCGATAGAGGCGGTACGGGTCGGCGCCGTTCTTGAACACGCCCGAGGCGAACTTCATGGAGGTGGGCATCGAGCCGGTCTGCTCCTTCGACCCGTGGCAGTTGGCGCACACGCGGAGGAAGATGCTCTCGCCCCGGGCGAGGTTGTCGGGGCCGAGGTCCGCGATCAGGCCGGCGTGGTCGAGGGTGGCCTCGTACTCGGGCAGGCGGATCGCCAGCGAGGAGGGGGCGGGGCGAAGCTCCCGGGCGCGATCCGGCCCCTTGTCGGCGATCTCGCGGAGGTAGCTCACGAGGTCGAGGAACTGCTGGCGGGACACCAGCGACTCCATCAGGCCCGCGGGCATGAGCGACGGCCCCCCCGTCTTGCGCTCGTCGATCTCGGCCTTGAGGATCGTCACGGGCGGGTCGTCCGCGCCCGAGGTCCGCAGGACGATCCGGTCGGGCTCGTCGGAGGCCAGAAGGCCGGAGACGGTCTCGCCCGAGTGCCGGGCGACGGTCACGGTCTCGTACCCGGCGCGGATCACCTTCGACGGGGCGAGGATCGACTCGACGAGGTGGGCGTCGGTGACCTCCTTGCCGAGCTTCGCGAGGTCGGGGCCGAGCGCCGAGGGCTGGGGGTCGCCGTTGCGGTGGCACGAGGCGCACAGGAACTGGGGCGAGTGGAAGACCACGGCCCCGCGCGCGGCGTCGCCCTGGGTGACCGCTTCTCGACCAAGCTTGATGGGGTCCTCGCCCGCGAGCCGCTGCGTCCACCCGGTCTGGGCGACAAGGCCTGCCGCGAGCATCAAGGCCGATGAGATCGTGATCACGCTCGGGGACTCCATCCGGCACGTCGAGGGCGGTTCGGGGGGCTCATTGTAATCCGTTTCCCGCCCCAACCAAAGAGTTGCACGACCGGACGCGCAGGGGCCCGGTATTCCCCTGCATCCCCTCGTGGAACGTAATTCCGCAAATCTTTTGGAGTCATGTTCTCACGCTGAAGTCCGATGTTCTAACGTGACAGGGAGGCGATCCCGAACGCGGGTTGTTCCCCGGGCGACGAAAGGGCGGCTGTGGCCATGATCGCTCGGAACTGCATCCATATGCGCGGGATGGTGCGGGGGGTGGGCTTCCGCCCGTTCGTGCATCGCCTGGCCTCCCGGCTGGAGTTGTCGGGCTGGGTGCGCAACCATCCCGGGCACGTCCACATCGAGGTCCAGGGCATGCCCCAGGCGCTCGAGGTCTTCGTCCAGGCGTTGCGCGCCGAGGCCCCGCGCCAGGCCCGCATCGAGAGCGTGCAAATCGACCCGATTCCGGTCCTGAGCGACGAATCCGCGACGTTTCGGATCGACGAGGGCGAGGATTCCGGCCCCGCCACGCCCCGGTTCTCGGCCGATCTCGCCCCGTGCCCGGCGTGCCTGGCCGAGATGTTCGACCCGGAGGACCGCCGCTACCTCGACCCGTTCATCACCTGCGCCGAATGCGGCCCTCGCTGGACGATCGCCCTCGCCGCCCCGTACGACCGCCGGTTCACCGTGAGGGACGAGTTCCCCCCGTGCGCGGCCTGCCGGGCCGAGTCCGAGGACCCCCGCGGCCGGAGGTTCCACGCCGGGCCCATCTCCTGCCCAAGGTGCGGGCCGAGCCTCAGGTTCGACGGTCCCGAGCCGGGTCCCTTCGACCCGATCGCGAGCCTCTGGACGGCGCTGGACGCGGGGCAGATCGGCGCGATCAAGGGCCCGGGCGGCTACCACCTCGTTTGCGACGCGGACCGCGACCACGCCGTGCAGGAGCTCCGCCGGCGCAAGGCCAGCGACCAGAAGCCGCTGGCCGTGATGGTCGCTTCGCTGGAGCGGGCGAGGAGATGGTGCGAGATCAGCCCGCAGGAGGCCGCGCTCCTGGAGTCGCCCCGGAGGCCGATCGTCCTGCTCCGCCTGAGGCCGCACGCCTCGCCCTCCTCCGGGATCGGGCAGGGCAGCCCCGACCTCGGGGTCATGCTCCCGTCCTCGCCGCTGCACCACCTGATTTTTGCCAATCGAACCCAACGGGCGATCGTGATGACCAGCGGAAACCTGTCGGACCAGCCCATGGCCTTCGACGACAACGACGCCCGGGCTCGCCTTGCCGGGATGGCCGACTTCGTGCTCGCCCACGATCGGCCGATCCGCGTGAGGTGCGACGACTCCGTCACGAGGGTCGCCGCCGGGAGCGAGCTGATCGTGCGCCGGGCTCGCGGCCACGTGCCCGAGCCGATCCGCCTGCCTCGAGACGGCGACTCGTCGATCCTGGCGCTGGGGGGCCAGCAGAACGTCACGATCGGCCTCACGCGTGACCGCCTGGCCTACCTGAGCCACGACCTGGGCGACCTGGGCGAGTCCGCCAACTTCCAGGCGTTCGAGAAGTCGGTGGAGCACTTCGAGCGCCTTTTCGCGTTCTCCCCGCAGGTGATCGTGCACGACATGCACCCCGACTACGCGTCGTCGGCCTTCGCGCATCGCCGGGGGGGGAGGCTCCTGCGGGTGCAGCATCATCATGCCCACGTGGCCAGCGGGATGGCCGACAACGGGCTCGACGAGCTGGTCATCGGCGTGGCCCTGGACGGAAGCGGCTACGGGACCGACGGCACGATCTGGGGCGGCGAGTTCCTGGTGGCCGACACCTCGGGATTCCACCGCGCGGCCCATCTGCGGGCGGTGCCCATGCCCGGGGGCGACCGCTGCGTGCGCGAGCCGTGGAGGATGGCGTTCTCGCACCTGGGCGATGCCGAGCTTCCGCCCGACCTCCTGCGGGGCCGCGTGTCCGACGCCGACCTGGCCCTGGTGGCCGCGGCCATGCCCCCGAAGGTGAGCACGCCGAGGACCTCGAGCGCCGGCCGCCTGTTCGACGCCGTGGCCGTGCTCGCGGGCCTCCCCCCGTGCGTCCGCGTGGAGGGCCGCGCGTCGATCGAGCTGGAATGGCGGTCGGCGTGCGAGCGCCCCGACGGCGAGTATCCGTTCCGGATCGAGGAGGGCGTCCCCCTGACGATCGACACCCGTCCCCTGATCGCGGCCGTGGCCCGGGACGCGGTTCAGGGGGTGTCGCCGGGCCGGATCGGCCGCCGGTTCCACTCGACCCTGGTCGCCCTGATCGCCGAGGTCTGCGGGCGGATCCGCGCGACCACCGGGCTCGACGCCGTGGTGCTCAGCGGCGGGGTCTTCCTGAACGTTCTCCTGCTGGAAGAGACCCTGGAGAGGCTCGGGCGCGACGGGTTCCGGGTCTACCGGCATCGCCAGGTCCCCCCCAACGACGGCGGGTTGTCGCTGGGCCAGCTGGCCATCGCCTCGGCCTGGGCCTCGCGCCACCTGACCGAGTCTCCGGAGCGAGGGGGGGCGGATGGGTCCGGCCAGCCCCGGCCAGGCCGCAAGGATTGACCGGATGCACGACGAGTGGGCGGGTCCTGCGAAGCTCGCCCCGATCGACGACGAGGAACACCTCCTCGAGTTCGCTTCCTCGCGGGGAGGGACAGTCGGGGCGGGCTATGCCCCCGAGGGGAAATCCGTGTGCTAGAAATCTTATGAACGAAGTCCTCACCGTGGCCGATCGTAAGGGAAGAGGTATCGGCACGATCTCGCAAAGGGGCGACCGGCCCCGTTCCGGGTTCGCCGGGCGCGATGCCGATCGGCGATTTGGCCCTGCTGGGCCTTGTGTCGAGGAATCCTGGTCGTACCTCGGCGGGATCGCCTGGCAGGGTCGGAAGTGGTCTCGCGAATGCGTACAGCAGGGAATCCGGTACGCCGGGCACCCCAGGGGGCGACGATGGCGTCGTCCGCAGGGCTCTGCGCGGCCTCCTCCCGCCAGGCGGGATGAAGCGAGGATCAGTCGATGGCGACGTTTCCTTTTCTGGCTGGAGTCCTCGTCATGGCGGAGTTGATGGAATTCGGTACGACGGCCTGCCCCACGCCCCCGGGCGGGACCGGTCGCTTCCGGCTCATCCACGACCGAGGTGGGGCCATGTCGTCCGGATTCGCGGCGATGGGGGCAGAGGGCCCGATTCGGGCCGCGGTCGAGCCCCTGCCGAGGGTCCGCTGATGGCCGCCAAGCCCCCCGACACGCACGCCCCGCGCGCCGCCACGCCCGACGTCCTGGACGTCCTCTGGCTCACGGCCGGTCTGAGCTGCGACGGCGACACCGTGTCGGTCACGGCGGCCACGCAGCCCAGCCTGGAAGACCTGATCGGGGGCGTGATCCCCGGGATCCCCCGCCTCCGCCTGCACAACCCCGTGCTGGCCTATGAAAACGGCGACGCCTATTTGAAGGCCTGGCGCGACGCCGCGGGCGGGCAGCTCAGGCCATTCGTCCTGGTGGTCGAGGGCTCGATCCCCGACGAGACGAACAAGGCCGAGGGCTTCTGGGCCGCCTTCGGAACCGACCCGGCGACCGGCCAGCCGATCCCCACCTGCGACTGGATCGACCGCCTGGCCCCCCGGGCCTGGGCCGTGGTGGCGGCGGGCACGTGCTCGGCCTACGGGGGGATCCACGCCATGCAGGGCAATCCCACCGGCGCCATGGGGCTGCCCGACTACCTGGGCTGGGCCTGGCGATCGGCGGGCGACCTGCCGATCGTGTGCGTGCCCGGCTGCCCGGTCCAGCCCGACAACTTCATGGAGACCCTCTTGTATCTCTTCTACCAGTTCGCGGGGCTCGCCCCGGCGATCCCGCTGGACGAGCAGCTCCGCCCGCGATGGCTCTTCTCCCAGACCGTGCACGAGGGGTGCGACCGCGGAGGGTACTACGAGCAGGCCGACTTCGCGTCCACCTACGGCACCCCGGAGTGCATCGTGAAGCTCGGCTGCTGGGGCCCGGTGGTCCAATGCAACGTCGGCAAGCGCGGGTGGATGGGCGGCATCGGCGGCTGCCCCAACGTGGGCGGGATCTGCATCGGCTGCACCATGCCGGGCTTCCCCGACAAGTTCATGCCGTTCATGGACGAGCCGCCGGGCGCGAAGCTCTCGACCACGGCCGTGGCCATGTACGGCCGCACGATCCGCGCCCTCAGGCGATTCACCCGACAGTCGATGAGCCACGAGCCCGCCTGGCGAGGCCCGAAGCCCCCTTCACCCGCCCCGAACCCGGAGCGCACGGATGTCTGAGCCCGAGACGAAACTCGTGGAGATGTCCTGGGACCCGATCACCCGCATCGTGGGCAGCCTGGGCGTGTACACCAAGATCGACTTCGACGCGAGGCGCGTGGCCGAGTGCCACAGCACGTCGTCGATCTTCCGCGGATACAGCGTGTTCATGAAGGGCAAGGACCCCCGCGACGCCCACTTCATCACGAGCCGCATCTGCGGGATCTGCGGCGATAACCACGCCACGTGCGCGGTGTATGCCCAGAACATGGCCTTCGGCGTGACCCCGCCCCCCCTGGCCGAGTGGATCATCAACCTCGGCGAGGCCGCCGAGTCCATGTTCGACCACAACCTCTACCAGGACAACCTCGTCGGCGTGGACTTCTGCGAGCGCATGGTCCGCGAGACCAACCCCTCGGTCTTCGCCCGCGCCCAGACGACCGACGCGCCCCACGCGCACCTGCACGGGTTCCGGACGATCGCCGACATCATGACGGCGCTCAACCCGTTCACCGGGGCGTTCTACCGCGAGGCGCTGCAGATGAGCCGCCTCACTCGCGAGATGTTCTGCCTGATGGAAGGTCGGCACGTCCACCCCTCGACCCTGTACCCCGGCGGCGTGGGGACCGTGCCCACGATCCAGGTCTTCACCGACTATCTCGTCCGGCTCATGAAGTACGTCGAGTTCATGAAGCGGGCCGTGCCCCTGCACGACGACCTGTTCGACTTCTTCTACGAGGCCCTACCCGGCTACGAGGAGGTGGGCCGACGCCGCGTGATGCTCGGCTGCTGGGGATCGTTCAACGACCCTTCGGCCTGCGACTACTCGTACCGGACCATGACGGACTGGGGCCGCAAGATGTTCGTCACGCCGGGCGTGATCGTGGACGGCGAGCTCGTCACGACCGACCTCGTGGAGATCAACCTCGGCCTGCGCATCCTGCTCGGTTCGTCGTTCTACGAGGACTGGCAGGGCTCCGAGACCTTCGTGAAGGCCGACCCGCTGGGCAACGCGATCGACCAGCGGCACCCCTGGAACCAGACCACCACGCCAAGGCCCCAGAAGCGCGACTTCGGCGACAAGTACACCTGGGTCATGTCGCCGCGATGGTTCGACCGGAGGACCGGCCAGCACCTGGCGCTCGACACCGGAGGAGGGCCGCTCGCCCGGCTCTGGACCACCGCGCTGGCGGGGCTCGTGGATTTCGGCGGCGTCCAGTCAACGGGCCACAGCGTGAAGATCCACCTGCCCCGGTCCGCGACCCTGCCCGAAACGACCTTCGAGTGGAAGATCCCCCGGTGGAGCAACACGCTCGAGCGCAACCGGGCCCGCACCTATTACCAGGCCTATGCCGCGGCCGCCGCGCTGCACTTTTTGGAGAAGGCCATGGCCGAGGTGTACGCCGGGCGGACCGACACCTGGAGCCCGTTCCAGGTGCCCGACGAGGCCATCGGCTGCGGGTTCCACGAGGCCGTTCGCGGGGTGCTCTCGCACCACATGGTCATCCGCGACGGCAAGATCGCCAACTATCACCCCTACCCGCCGACCCCGTGGAACGCCAGCCCTCGCGACTCGTTCGGCACGCCCGGCCCTTACGAGGATGCCATCCAGGGCACGCCCCTCTTCGAGGAGAACGGCCCCGAGGACTTCAAGGGGATCGACATCATGCGCACCGTCCGCAGCTTCGACCCCTGCCTGCCCTGCGGCGTCCACCTGTACCTGGGGCCCGGCAAGGAGCTGCAACTCCGGCACACGCCCGCCTACGGGGCCAATTTCTCGCCCGGAATCGGAGGCTGACCGATGACCCAGGATCACGCATTCGCCGCCCGCATGGCCCGCATCGAGACGCTCACCGAGCTCCTGGACCGGACCCCCGACCTCGAGGCCCGGTCCGCCGCGAGGGAGCTCGTCGGCACGCTGCTCGACCTCCACGCCGAGGGCCTGTCCATGCTCCTGGAACACCTCGCGCACGAGGGCGACGGGCGGATCGCGTGGAGGATCGCCGGGCACGCTCCGATCGCCAGCCTGCTCCTGCTCCACGGCCTGCACCCCGAGGACCTGGAGACCCGCGTGAATCACGCGATCGACGACGCCCAGAGTCGCCTGCTGGCCCGGACCGCGGGGGAGCTTGCCCTGGTGAGCCTCGTCGGCCAGACCGCCACCCTCCGCCTGAGCGTCCACGGCGGGTGCGGCGGGGCCTGCCCGTCGTCCCTGGAGGGCCTGCAACGCCGCCTCCGGGAGATGGTTCTGGAGGCCGTGCCCGACGTGGACTCGCTCGAGTTCGAGGAGCCCGCGCCGGCCCCTTCGGGGTCGATCCTCCTCCCGGTGATCACGCTGGGGAACCTCTTTGCCTGACCCGAAGTCTGGGGCCTCACCCCACGAATTCCCGGAGCACGTCCTTCGTTGAGCGACATCATGACACCCAGGTTCTCCTCGCCTCAGGCCCCCTTCGCCGCACTCAAGCGGTTCGCCACGCGTCGTCATCCCGGCGAGCGTTGCGAGCTTTGCGGCCAGGGGCTCGCGAAGGGGCATCGCCACTTGCTGGAAGCCTCGACCCGCCGCCTGGTGTGCTCGTGCGAGGGCTGCGCGGTGCTCCTCGGGGGCGAGGGGGACCGGCCCTATCGTGCGATCCCTCGCGCGATCGTGCCCTTGCCCGACTTCCGGCTCTCCCCCGCGCAGTGGGACGCCCTGCGGGTCCCGATCCAGCTCGCCTACTTCACCCGATCCGAGGGCGACTCGCAGATCACCGCCCACTTCCCCGGCCCCGGCGGCCCGATCCGCAGCGGGGTCGATCCTCGCGACTGGCTGGGCCTGGAGCAGGAGAATCCTCGCCTGGGCACGATAGCCCCCGAGGTTCAGGCCCTGCTGGTGAACCGAATGAGGCACGCGACCGAGGCGTACGTGGTGCCGATCGACGCGGCCCTGCGGCTTTCGGGGCTGATCCGCGCTCACTGGCGGGGGCTCTCGGGCGGGGTCGACGTCTGGCGAGAGATCCTCGGGTTCTTCGACGAGCTCAAGGCGGGGAGGCCGCATGGGTGATCTTGCCTTCACGGTCGAGGGCGTGGAGCCCGTCCCGTCCGCGGCCGTGCCGCAGGTCGCGCTTCGGCTGAGGGTCGCGAGCCGCGTGCCCGATCGCGCGATCCATTCCGTCCTGCTCCAGTGCCGCGTGGAGATCGACCCCGCCCAGAGGGCCTACACCCCGGCCGAGCAGGAACGCCTGTTCGAGCTCTTCGATCGCCCCGAGCGATGGGGACGCACCCTGAGGCCCCTGGCCTGGGCCGAGGCGAGCGTGGTCGTCCCGGCCTTCACCGGCAGCACCGTGGTGGACGTCCGCCTGCCGTGCTCTCGCGACCTGGAAGTCGCGGCCACGCGCTACGTCTTCGGCCTGGACGACGGCTCGATCCCGCTCTGCCTGTCATTCCGGGGCACGGCGTTTTACGAGCTTGAGGGGCGTTTGCAGGTCCTGATCATCGCCTCGACCGCGACCGCCACGGCCCGGCTACCTCGGGACGTGTGGCGGTCGGCTCGCGGGGCGAATGAGCCGAATGAGGGCTGGATCGGGGTGAGTCGCGACGTCTTCGACCGCCTGGTCCGCTACAAATCCTCGCGGGGCCTGCCCACGTGGGACCGCACGTTGGAGTCGTTGTTGACCTGCAAGGAGGAGGCCCAGCATGGCGAGCTCGCGAGTTGATCAGGTGGCCCGCGCCGTCCTGTACGAGGGGTATCTGCTTTATCCGTACCGGCCGTCGTCGGTCAAGAATCGCCAGCGATGGACCGTGGGGGCGGTCTACCCCGAGCCCTTCGCCCGCCTGAGGTCGGAGGTTGACGCGTGGCTCCTGCGGGCCGACTGCCTGATCGAGGCCGACCCCTCGACCCCGATCGACGTGCACTTCGGGTTCCTCCAGATGGCGGCCCCTCGCGGCGGAGAGGCCCATCCTGACTGGCGCGAGGCGGTCGAGCGGCGGATCGACCTCGACGGGAGGAGGATCGGCGACCTGATCTACCGGCCCGCCCGCCGGGAGTTCGTCTTCTCGCAGCCCGAAGGCGGGGGCCCCGGCACCGTCCGGGGGTGGGTCGAGGCCCGCGCGATCGCCGTGCGTCCGGGCCGTTACCGCGTGGTCGCGACGATCGCCAACACCTCGCCGGTCGAGAACGCGGGCCGCGCGACCCACTCCGACGTGCAGCCGTTCTCGCTGGTCTCGGCCCATGCGATCCTGGAGAGCGAGGGGGGCGCATTCGTGTCGATGATCGACCCCGGCCTCGCGTTCCGGGACGATGCCGCGGCCTGCGAGAACCTGGGGCTCTGGCCCGTGCTCGCGGGCGAGGAGGGGGCGCGGTCCGCCATGCTCGCCGCGTCGATCATCCTCTACGACTACCCACGGGTCGCTCCCGAGAGCCCCGGCGACCTCTTCGACGCGACCGAGATCGACGAGGTGTTGAGTCTCCGCATTCTCACGCTGACCGACGCCGAGAAGCGCGAGATGGCGGCCTTCGACGACCGCGCCCGCTCCCTGCTCGCCCGCACAGAGGGGCTCGACCAGACCCAATTGATGGGCCTCCACGCGGTCATGAAGCCGACCGTGCCCTCGCCCGGCGACCGCGTGATTCTAAGGCCTCGCCGGAGGGCCGACGCCTTCGACCTGATCCTGGCCGGGCAGGCCGCGACCGTGGCCTCGGTCGAGTGCGACTTCGAGGATCAAACCTATGTGACCGTGCTCGTGGACGACGACCCCGGCAAGGACCTGGGGGCCGAGGGAAAGCCCGGCCACCGCTTCTTCTTCCGCGCCGACGAGGTCGAGCCGATCCCCCGCGAGAACGGAGCGGTCCGATGAGCGAGGTGAGCATCCTGGTCGCCGGGATCGGCAACATCTTCCACGGCGACGACGGGTTCGGGGTCGAGCTGGCCCGCCGCCTCGCGCGTCGCGATCAGCCCGGGGGCGTGCGGGTGGTCGATTACGGGATCCGCGGGCGTGACCTCGCCTACGCGTTGCTCGACGACCTGGACGGCCTGATCCTGCTCGACGCCGCGCCTCGGGGCAAGCCGCCCGGCTCCCTGTGCGTGATCGAGCCCGACCCGGGCGAGCTGGACGGCCTGGACGTGTCGGGGCCGGCCCCGGACTCCCACGGGATGAACCCGCTGGAGGTCTTCCGCATGCTGCGCATCCTGGGCGGGCGGCCCCCACGCACCCTGATCGTGGGGTGCGAGCCCGGCCCGATCGACCTCGAACGCGAGGACGACGCCGGCCTGAGCGATCCCGTGGCCCGCGCCCTGGACGACGCGGTGGCGCTGGCCGAATTCGCGATCGCGCGGATGCTCCATGACCGGAGGAGCGTGCCCCATGCATGAACTGGGAATCACGCAGGACATCGTGGAAGTGGCGTGCGACCGGGCCGAGGGGCGCCGCGTGAGGCGGATCGTGCTGGAAATCGGGAAGCTGTCGGGCGTGCTCCCCGACGCGATCCGCTTCTGCTTCGATTTGTGCTGCGAGGGCACGATCGCCGAGGGCGCGGCGCTGGAGATCGAGGAGCCGCCGGGCCGCGTCCGGTGCCGGGGCTGCGGGGAGGAGTTCACGATCGATCGCCCCTTCGCCCGCTGCTCTTGCGGCGAGACCGACCTGATCTGGCTCGGCGGCGAAGAGCTTAAAATCAAGGAAATGGAGATCGCATCCCATGTGCAAGTCGGCAATAACGCATGAGCCCGAGGCGGGGACCACCATCCGCCTGGACCACGGCCTGCTCGCCCGGAACGACCGCCTGGCCGAGCGCAATCGCGGGTGGTTCGAGGGGCGCGGGATCCTGGCCATAAACCTCGTAAGCTCCCCCGGCTCGGGCAAGACCAGCCTGCTCGAGCGGACGATCCGCGACCTCGGGCATGAGCTCTCCATCTCGGTGATCGAGGGGGACCAGGCCACCGACCACGACGCCCGGAGGATTCGCCAGGCGGGCGCCCGCGCCGTCCAGATCAACACCGGGGCGGGCTGCCACCTCGACGCCGAGATGGTCGCCCGCGGAGTCCGCGAGCTGGACCCGCCGACCGGCTCGGTGGTCTTCATCGAGAACGTGGGGAACCTCGTCTGTCCGGCCCTGTTCGACCTGGGCGAGCGGCTCAAGGTGGTCGTCTGCTCGGTGACCGAGGGGGAGGATAAACCGCTCAAATATCCGCACATGTTTCGCGCGAGCCGGGTCATGGTCCTGAACAAAATGGACCTCCTGCCCCACGTTTCGTTCGATGTGGACCGATGTATCGCCTATGCTCTGGAGGTGAACCCCGAGCTGGAAGTGATCCCCGTGTCCGTACTTCCTGGCAGCGGGATGGAAGCCTGGTACGATGCTGTACGACGGCTTGCGACGCCTTGCGACCTTTCCAGGCGCGGCTGAGTTCCCTGCATTGATCGGAATGTCCCGATGCCCGACCCCCGCCATCCCAACCGGAACGACGACGTTCCGGACGCCGCACGCGAGGCCCAGGACGTCCTGCGTGCCCTGATCGGCCGCGACGGCGCGAGCTCCGCTCCGCCCCAAGCGTATACGCCCATGGGCGCGGAGGAGCCCGCGGCGATGTCGCGCGAGCAGCTGATCAAGGCCGAGATGCGGTATCGCGCCCTGGTCGAGCAGCTGCCCGCGATCACCTTCGCCGCGGCCATGGACGACACGCTCCAGGAACTGTACGTGAGCCCGCAGATCGAGGCGATCCTCGGGTTCTCGCAGAAGGAATGGCTGGAGAACCCGATCCTCTGGTACTCGCAGCTCCACCCCGACGACCGGCATCGCTGGCAGGCGGAGTTCGCGCAGACGATCGTGAGCGCCACCCCGTTCCGGGCCGAGTACCGGTTCCTGGCCCGCGACGGCCGGGTGGTCTGGGTGCGCGGCGAGGCGCAGGTGATCCGCGACCCCGAGGGCAACCCGCTGTTCCTCCAGGGGATCGCCTTCGACATCACCGACCAGAAGCTGGCCGATGCCGCCCTGAGGAAGAGCCGCGAGGACCTCGAGCAGGAGGTCCGCAACCGCACGGCCGAGCTCCACGCGTCGAACCAGTCGCTGCACGAGGAGATCGCCGAACGCCAGCGCGCCGAGCACGCCCTGCGCGATCGCGAGGCCCGGCTCCGCTCGATCGTCGAGACCGCCGTGGACGGCATCGTCCTGATCAACGAGCAGGGCGTGATCGAGTCGTTCAACCGGGCGGCCGAGCGGATCTTCGGGTATCCGGCCGCCGAGGTGATGGGCAGGAACGTGAGCATGCTCATGCCTCCGCCTTACCGCGACGAGCACGACCAGTACCTCCAGAGCTACCGCGACACCGGGATCCGCAAGGTGATCGGCCTGGGCCGCGACGTCGTCGGCAGACGCAAGGACGGCAGCGAGTTCCCGATGGAGCTGGCCGTGAGCGAGACCCCGACCAACGAGGGGCTGAAGTTCACGGGCATCGTCCGCGACGTGACCGAGAGGAAGCTGGCCGAGGCCGCCCTGATCGAGGCCAAACGCGCGGCCGAGGCCGCCAGCAAGCTCAAGGGCGAGTTCCTGGCCAACATGAGCCACGAGATCCGCATCCCCATGAACGGCATCCTGGGCATGACCGAGCTGGCCCTGGACACCGAGTTGAAGCCCGACCAGCGCGAATACCTGGAGACGGTCAAGTCGTCCGCCGATGCGCTGCTCATGCTCATCAACGACATCCTCGACTTCACCAAGATCGAGGCCGGGAAGATGGACCTAGAGGCGATCGACCTGGACCTGCACGACGTGCTGGCGGAGTCGCTCAAGTCGCTGGCCGTCCGGGCCCAGGAGAAGGGCGTGGAGCTCGCCTGCGAGATCGACCCCGAGGTGCCCGAGATCCTCGTGGGCGACCCCGGACGGCTCCGCCAGATCGTGATCAACCTCGTGGGCAACGCCGTGAAGTTCACCGAGAAGGGCGAGGTCGTCGTGAGCGTGAAGCTCGAGCCCGCCCCCGAGGGGGCCGCGCCCCTGGTGCGGTTCTCGGTCCGCGACACCGGCATCGGAATCCCGGCCGACAAGCAGGGCGTGATCTTCGAGTCGTTCACCCAGGCCGACGGGACCACCACGCGCAAGTTCGGGGGCACCGGCCTGGGCCTGGCGATCTGCCGCAAGCTCGTCCGGATGATGGGCGGGACGATCTGGCTGGAGAGCGAATTCGGGCGGGGCACCACCATCCACTTCACCGCGGCCCTCCCGCGATCGACCACGCCGGCCCCCAGCACGCCACCGGCGGTCGTGGCCCTCGCGGGCATGAAAGCCCTGATCGTGGACGACAACCGGACCAACCGCGCCATCCTCCGCGAGACCGTGATCGGCTGGGGCATGGTTCCCACCCTGTGCGCCTCGGGGCCCGAGGCGCTCGAGGCCATGACGCAGGCGGCCGCGGACGGCCAGCCGTTCTCGGTGGTCCTGCTCGACGCCATGATGCCCGAGATGGACGGGTTCGACGTGATCCGGCGGATCCACGACGACCCGGGGCTGGTCGGGGCCACGATCCTCATGCTCTCCTCCGCCGCGCAGCTGTCGGACGTGGCGGCCTCGCGCGAGCTGGGCCTGGGGGCGTTCCTGATCAAGCCGGTCGGCCGATCGGACCTGCTCTCGGCGATCCAGAGGACGCTCGGCGCGCGGAATCCCGCCCGGGGCGAGCCCCCGGCGGCGGCCGACGTCGAGCCCGACCCGGCCCGATCGCTGGCCATCCTGCTGGCCGAGGACAACCCGGTCAACCAGAGGCTGGCGGTACGTCTCCTGCACAAACATGGGCACTGCGCCGTGGTGGCCGAGAACGGGCAGGTCGCCATCGAGATGCTGACCGACGTGCACTTCGACCTGATTTTGATGGATGTCCAGATGCCCGTGCTGGACGGATTCGAGGCCACGCGGCTGATCCGGGACCGCGAGCGGCTGACCGGGCGGCACATCCCCATCATCGCCCTGACGGCCAACGCCATGAAGGGTGACCGCGAGGACTGCCTGGAGGCCGGATTCGACGACTACGTGAGCAAGCCGATCCGCTGGCCCGAGCTGAGCGAGGCGATCCGCCTCCAGATGCGCCGCTACCCCGGGCCGCCGGGCCGAGAGCCGGAGCCCGAGGCCGAGGCCGAGGCGGTCTTCCGGGAAGACGAGGCGATGAGCATCCTGGGCGGCGATGCCGAGCTCCTGCGCGAGATCGCCGACCTCTTCCTGGAAGGATGCCCGGCCATGCTCGCCGAGCTCAACGACGCCATCGCGCGGGGCGACGACCGGGGCGCGAAGCGGGCGGCGCACACGATCCGGGGCGTGGTCGCGAACTTCGGGGCGGACCTCGCCGTGGAGTCGGTCGAGGCCATCGAGGCGATGGACGTCCGGGCCGATCCTGGTGCCACGGTCGCGGCGTTCAAGGTCCTGAAATCGCGGCTCGAGACGCTCCAGGCCGAGCTCTCGAGCCTGGTCCTCTCCGGGAAGACGGCGAAGGTCGGGCCGGAGGGGCATTCGGGCTGACCCGCCCGATCCGCCGGCCGGGTGCGATGCCCCGTAGCCGATGGGCGGGCGCCGCGGTAAGGTCAGGGGATTGGCCTTCGTCTGCCCGCACGTTCGAGAGGGACACCATGATCCACAACGCTCCCCGCCCACGAACCTCCCTGGCCCTGGGCCTGGCCCTTGCCGCCTTCCCGCTGACCTTGCACGCCGCCCGGGCCGACGATACGTCGAATCCGGTCTCCTGGAAGAAGACCGTGATCGAGGGCAAGTTCCGCTCCGAAGGCGTGGCCGTGGCCGACGTGAACAAGGACGGTAAGCCCGACATCCTCATCGGCGACTCCTGGTACGAGGCCCCCTCGTGGACCAAGCACGACATCCGCAAGCCCGGCGACTACGGCGACGGCCTGCGCAGCTACAGCGAGTGCATGGCCTGCTGGAGCGACGACATCAACGGCGACGGCTGGGCCGACCAGATCGTGATCGGCTTCCCCGGCAAGGCCGCCTTCTGGTACGAGAACCCGAAGGGCAAGGACGGCGAGTGGGCCGGTCACGAGATCTGGCCGAGCGCCTGCAATGAGACCCCCCTGTACACCGACCTGTTCAACGACGGCCGCCCCGTGCTCGTGATGGGCTGGCAGCCACAGGGCAAGCAGAACGACGGCCAGATGGCCTGGTTCACCCCCGGCAGCGACCCCTCGCAGGCCTGGGCCATGCACTCGGTGAGCGGCCCCGGAACATCCGACAAGCTCATCCCCGGCACCGCGCAGTTCTCTCACGGCCTGGGCGTGGGCGACATCAACGGCGACGGCCGCAAGGACGTGATCTGCACCGGAGGCTGGTGGGAGCAGCCCGAATCGGGCCGCGAGACCAAGACCCCCTGGGCCTTCCACCCCGCCAAGATCGGCGACGCCGTGGCCGACATCGTGGTCTACGACGTGAATGGGGACGGCAAGAACGACGTGATCGCCAGCTCCGCCCACCGCTACGGCATCTGGTGGTTCGAGCAGGGCGAGATGAAGGACGGGTCGCCCGAGTTCACCCAGCACGACCTCTTCCCCGAGCTGGTCTCCGAGACCCACGCCCTGATCTCCCGGGACATCAACGGCGACGGCCTGAAGGACCTGATCACCGGCAAGCGCTTCTGGTCGCACGGTCGCAGCGAGGCCGGGTCCGACAAGCCCGCCAGGCTCTACTGGTTCGAGGCCAGCAAGGACGACAAGGGGAAGGTCACCTTCACCCCTCGCGAGATCGACGACCAGAGCGGGATCGGCACCCAGTTCATGGTCCTGGACTTCAACGCCGACGGCCTGCTCGACGTGGTCACGGCCAACAAGAAGGGCGTGTTCCTGCTGGAGCAGTCCCGGTCGGGTAAGTAAGGCAACGCGTTCCACGCAGAGGTCGCAGGGAGGGAGCCTGTCCGAGCGCAGATTTCCGATTCTGTCTCCTCCGCGACCTCTGCGGGAAACGCATTCAACCCAACTTCACATAGGGATTCGTCCGCTTCTCTCGCCCCACGGTCGTGTTCGGCCCGTGGCCTGGCAGGAGGATCGTCTCGTCGGCCTGGAGGAAGAGCTTGCCGCGGATCCCTTCGTAGAGGGTCTTCGCGTCGCCGCCGGGGAAGTCGGTCCGGCCTACCGACCCCGCGAAGACCACGTCGCCCGAGATGGCGAACGGGGGCGTCTCCTCGTCGGCCACGTACACCACCGAGCCCGGGCTGTGGCCGGGGATCTCCAGCACGAGGAAGCGGAACCCCGCAAGCTCCAGGCGCTGCCCCTCGTCCACGAGGAGGTCGGCCTCGGGGCTCACGATGGCCGCGCCGAAGGCGGCGCTCAGATTCGCCTCGGGGTCGGTGAGCAGGTGAGCCTCATTGCGGCCGATGATCAGCGGGGCCTCGGGGAAGGCCCGCTTCATGGCCGCATTGCCCGCGATGTGGTCGGAATGCCCGTGGGTGTTCAGGATCGCCACCGGGTTGAGCCCCCTGCGGGCGACCAGTTGGATGAGGGCCTCGGTGTCGAAACCGGGGTCCACGATCAGGGCGTCCACGCCCTCGGTCCTCCAGATCACCAGGCTGTTCTGGGCGAAGGGGGCCGAGACCACCACCTCGATCGCGTAACGGGCGTCTGTCATGGGCTGATGTCTCCGGAACTGCCCTTGTCGCGAAAGGCCCCTATTGTAGAATCGCGCATCGTTCCTGGCAAATTCGACAACCGCCCGCTGGCCCGCGCCCGTCGTTTCTTGCCCAGTCGTGCAGGTCGGTGAAAGTTGCCCAGAACGCGAACGCGTTTGCCGATGGCTCGCCATTTGCGTGCGATAACTGCGCATCTTTCCGCGATCCCCTGGTTTCGCGGTTTTCTCCTCGTCTGCCCCCTTCCGGCCCACGCCGATGGAAGGACCTTCCTATGGTCACGCCCCTTCCCAGGGCCCTTGGCCTCGCGCGATCCACGGGGCCGGTGCGCCTCGCGATCGCGATCGGTTTGATGGGGATGTCGCCCGGCTGGGCCGACGAGCCGGCGGTCCATTACTATTCGACGGCGGCCCCGCCCGCGGACTATCCCGGCCCGGCCCCCTCGGCGTGCAGCCCGACGGAGAAGGCCGGGGACAAATCCGAAGCGGACACCCCCGCTGCGGCGGAATCGCCGGCCCCTCTGCCCCCGCCGGCCCCGCAGCGTCTCGCCGCCAACACGCCCGACACGGCCGCGCCCAAGCTGGCTCGTCCCGCCCCCGCCCCCTCTGTCTCGGCGGAAGTTCCCGTGGCCCGGGACACGATCGCCGAGGCCAAGGCCGCGATCGCTTCCTGCCGAGCGACCTACGCGAAGGTGCGTGACTACTCCTGCACGTTCTTCAAGCGAGAGCAACTCGACGGCCGGATGTCGGGCCAGAACGTGATGCAGATGAAGGCGCGGACGAGCCCCATGTCCGTCTACTTCAAGTTCGTCAAGCCTACGGCCGGTCGCGAGGCCATCTACGTCCACGGAAGCCACGGCGGGAAAGCCGTGGTCCACGACGTGGGCATCGGCAAGCTGCTCGCGGGCACGCTGAAGCTCGACCCGAAGGGCGAGATGGCCATGGACGGGTGCCGCCACCCGATCACCGAGGCCGGAATCGGCAACATGATCGAGACCATCGCCACCGCCTGGGACAAGGAGCTCCACGCCAACGAGTCGGTCGTCACCATGCACGGCAACCTGAAGGTCGGCGACCGTCGCGTGTTCGTGATCGAGTCCGTCCACCCGCGCAAGAATCCGGGGTTCCTCTACCACAAGGTCAAGGTCTACATCGACACCGAGCTGAACCTGCCCATCCGCTTCGAGGCCTACGACTGGCCCAAAGGCAATCGCCCGGCCGAGCTCGTGGAGGAGTACATCTACTCCAACCTCAAGCTCAACGTGGGGCTCACGAGTCGCGACTTCGACCCGGCGAATTCGAGCTACTCGTTCGGGAGGTTCTGAGGTCGCGTCGGGCTATCGAGGTTTCCGCCCTGCGATCGCAGGAGGTCAACCGTGAGATCGCGGCGCTCGCTCCGGATCAATTGCGCCCGTGCCATGGCTGCCATCGCGGTCGTCGTGCTGCTCCTCGCCATGCATCGAGCAAGTGGCCGGCACGTCGAAGCCCTCCGATCGCCGATTGCCGTCGAGGGGTGGTCCGCATCGGGCCTCTCTCTCCCGGGGCGACGCATCTTGGGACTACCCGGCTTCGACGCCTTACCCGCCAGCTCGGCGGCCCTGGCCGAAGGGACGAAACGCGGCATCGAAATCGGGAAGGACGGGCGGGTTTACGGCCTCTTGCGGGTCCATCATTGGTGCGGGAACGACCCGATCCGTGAACACATTGCCCGTGTCGACCTCGCCCTCTTGCTCCTCTACCTCGGAGAGGGAAAGTCGAGCGAACCGATCCCCCCGCCCCCTTGGTCCGTCACGAATGCCTCGTCAGCGTTTTCGGGAGCCGGATGGCGAGTGGAGGAGTTCAACGGCTTCGATCGCTGGCGGGAGACGCGGACGGCTCATCTCTCGCTGCAACGGACCCCGCCACCGCAGGCGGTTTCCGGCATGATCGAAGTCAACGGTCGGCGTCCGGTCCGCTGAACGAAAGCTGGATCCGTGACACCCGGCGCAGCGGCTCCATGTGTTCGCCTCGCCCCCTGTGGGGGACAGGCCGGACGAAGTCCGGGTGAGGGGGCCCTGGGCTTGGCCGCAGTCCATGACCTGGCCATGACCTGGCCGAGTCGAACCCCCTCACCCGGCTGCTGCGCGTCCGCCCTCTCCCCGGAGGGGCGAGGGCAAGACGACGCGATTCAGCGGGTCGCCGGCTTGATCTCGATCAGCCCCACGTCGATCGACTGGCCTCCGCCGGTCTGATTGCAGTGGACGGCGAGGGTGGTCTTCTGGCCGGGCTTGAGCGTGGCGCGGGCCTCGGCGGTGATTCCGACCTCGACGTAGCTTCCCGTGTGGCCGGTGACCTTGGTGGCGAGCACGCCGTTGAGGTAGATCTCGGCGTCCTCGTCGTGCAGGGCCACGATCAGGAGCCGGGCCGGGTCCACACCTTCAGGGAGGGTGAAGGTGCGGGTCGCCCAGATCTCGGGCGTGTCCCACTTCGTGCGGACCTGGGCGCCTGGGGTGCCCTCGGTGCCGAACACGCCCGGGCCTTCCTTCCACGCGGTCGGGTCAAAGTCCTTCGCGTACCAGTTTTCGGCGGGCTTCTCGAAGGTGTACTGCCAGATCTTGGGCGTTTCGCGCGAGGTGGGGACGACCTCGACCGTCACGGGCACCTTGCTGAAGTCGCCCCGGTTGGCCGCGATCACGCGGGGGACGTCCACCTTGATCACCTCGCGATCGTAGGTGAGCAGGCCGTTGGCCTCGGTCTCCACGTCGGTGATCTGCGTGTACACGAGCGCGTTCAGGCCCTTCTCGTCCTTCATCTCCCATCCGGCGCGGAGCAAACGCTCATATTTGCGCGTGAGCTCCTCGGTGCTCGACGTGCCCTGGTAGCCCCAGATCTTGTCGGTCCAGGTGTGGCCGTCCACGCCCAGGGCCAGTCCTCCGAACTCGCCGAGCACGCCCGCGCGGTTGGCCTCCAGGGGGGGCGCGGCGGGTTGCGGATAGGAGTGCAGGTCGTGCAGGTCGCCCACCCCGGCGCGGTCGGCCCAGCCGCTGGTGGCGTTGATGATGCGGGTCGGGTCGTACTTCTTCGTCCACTCGGCGATGCGCGCGGTGTCGAACTGGCCCCAGCCCTCGTTGAACACCACCCACATGATGATGCTCGGGTGGTTGTGCAGGTTGTCGATCAGGGCCTTGAGCTCGGCCTCGTAGATCTTCGCGCTCTCGGGCGAACGGACCATGTCGGGATCGTTCGGCCCGATCGACTTCTCGCCGCTGGGCATGTCCTGCCACACGAGCAGGCCGAGCGTGTCGCACCAGTAGTACCAGCGCGCGGGCTCGACCTTCACGTGCTTGCGGGTCATGTTGAAGCCGAGCTTCTTGGTGACCTCGATGTCGAACTTCAGCGCCTCGTCGGTCGGCGCGGTGTAAAGCCCATCGGGCCAGAACCCCTGGTCGAGCGGGCCGACCTGGAAGACGAACTTGCCGTTGAGCATGAGGCGGTTGATGCCTTTGTCGTCCTTCCCGATCTCGATCTTGCGCATGCCGAAGTAGCTGGTCACGGAGTCGATCACCGCGTCGCCCTTCTTCAGCTCAACTTTAAGGCCGTAGAGGAACGGGGTCTCGGGGGTCCAGACCTTGACCGGGCCGGAGAGCTTCAGCGGGGTGTACCGGGTGGTGCCCAGCGCCTTCGACGAGTGGCCCACGACTTTCTCGCCGTCGAGCGCGGTCTCTTCGATCGTGAGCCCTTCGCGCTCCCCATCCCACATGGCGATCAGGTCAACCGAGCCCTCATCCAGGTTGGGCGTGATCTTGAGCTTGGTGATCCGGGTCTGCTGGGACACCGGCTCCAACCACACGGTCTGCCAGATGCCCGTGGTGGGGGTGTAGTAGATGCCCTCGGGGTTGTTGACCTGCTTGCCGCGAGGCTGGGGGCCATTGCTCGTGGGGTCGTACACGCGGACGATCAGCTCTTGCGGGCCTTCGGCCTTGAGCGCGTCGGTCACGTCGAACGAGAACGGGTCATAGCCGCCCTGGTGCGTCCCGATGCTCTTTCCGTTGACCCACACTTCCGATTCCCAGTCCACGGCGCCGAAGTGCAGCAGCGTGCGCTGGCCCTTCCACTCTTTGGGCACATCGAAGGTGCGGCGGTACCAGAGGCGGTCCGCCTTCTTCATCACGCCCGAGAGCGCGGACTCGACCGGGAAGGGGACGAGGATCTGCTCCGGGAGGTCCTTGCCCACGGGGGCGGCCTCGCCTGGCTTGCCGAACCCCAGCTGCCAGAGGCCGTTGAGGTTCATCCACGCCTTGCGGACCATCTGCGGCCGGGGGTACTCGGGCAGGACCTTGTCGGCCTTCACGTCCTTCGCCCAGCGCGTCATCAGCGGGCCGTCGGCGGGCTTCCAGTCCTTCGCCACGACCGGGAAGGTCATGAGCACGAGACCAAGCATCGGGGCGCAGATTCGGAGAAGCATCATGGTGGATCGCTCGCGTGGGGGCGGGATGGACCTGAGCCGGCCCCGCACGACCCCTCGCGCCGCGGGCCGACCCCTGGCCTCTAAAATGACGAACCCCGCCCCGTTTGTCACCAGGGTACCCCGGCCCTCGCGTGCGTGCCGGGCCCCGGGTCGGAGGCCGCCCGGCGCCCGCCTGTTCCCCTTTCTCATCATCGATCACCCATCGCGAAGCGTGGCCTAGGATTCCTTCGGAGCCCGGTGTGTGGACCGGGCGAGTCGCCGGAAGCGTCCGCCGCGAGGTCGCGTCGGCGCCCTCTCGAGGCGGGGCCCTGGCACTCGGGTCAACGCCGTGGACCCTTGCGAGGGATCTTGCATGAATCGTGTTTGCCGCTGGATGTCTCTCTGCGTCCTGATCTCGACCCTGGGCGCGGCCACCGCGGCGCGCGCCCGTGCCGATTTCTCGATGACCCTGGCCGACTCCATCAACGGGGAAAAGGCCCAGGGCCATCTGCTGGCCTCGTTCCGCACGGTGACCACCGGCGAGGTCGCCCTCACGCTCGACGCCTCCGGGCTGGTCAAGGGCGAGTACGTGGCCAGCTGGGGATTCAACATCGACCCGTCGTACAAGGAGAAGATCTCGATCTCGCGCCCCAGGCGGCTCGGCGGGCGGAACGGCCCCGGCCAGGGCGATCAGCGAGACGAAGAAGGAGACCAACGAGGTTGACCTTGGCAGCAACGTGAAGGCGGGTCTGTTCGACTTCGGCTTCCTCTTCGCCTCCAAGAATTCCGACCGGTTCGCCTTCGACAAGACGATCGTGATCAAGCTGACCGGCGCGAACCTGACCGCCGACATCTTCAACTTCGCGAGCATCGATCCCGAAAACACGGGCAAGAATGGCAAGGGCGGCTGGCTCTCGGCCGCCGACATTCGCGGGATCCCGGGCTCGGGCGGGAGCGGTTCGATCGGCCAGGGGCTACCGATCTCGCCCTCGTTCGCGGGTGCCTCGGTGCCCGAGCCGGCCTCGCTGGCCATGATGGGCCTGGGCCTGGGCAGCCTGGGCCTCTTCCGCAGATGGTCGAGAAAGCAGCCAACCGCCTCGGAATGAGCGATCGCCTTCTCCCCGATCGTCGTCCGAGCACCATCGATCGCCCGGGTCCCAAGCCCGGGCGATCGCGTTTGCGCCACAGGAGCCGAGGTCGGGTCCACTCACGCGGTCGGGCTTCCAAGCCGAAATCGACGGCCCAGGCATGGCACCCGCCGGGGGGCTTCTCTTGCATGACGATCGAAGCTCGACGCCGGATACGCAAGGACTCTGCGGCGGTTCCTGAACTCGTCTCAAATTGAGAAGTTACGCAATTCCTGGTCTTGGTCTCCGTTTTGGCCTGAATAACATCAAAATCGCGGAGGATAATGACAGACATGGCAGAGAAAAGCCACCGGGATTCGACGCAATTACGCAACTTCATACATCACATGGAACTGCATACGCTACATGCATAAGATCCCTTGCAACGCTTCCTAACGGCATGCGACTCTGAGATCGTGCCTGCTTGCAAGGGCGATCTCTCGAAGGCGCGAGAACATGCCGGGCAGGCCTGGTGGCGATCTGGTTATCAACTTATTTGAGGAGTCTGCATTGAGAACGCTTTTACGTCTCTCGGGTATCGCGACCGTGATGGTTCTGGCTGCCGCGACATCGCCCGCCTGCCGCGCGGATTTTACGTACGTCCTGAGCACACCGATCAACGGGACCGCACCGGTGGGCACGGTCTCGGCCCTCTTCGAGACGGTCACCGCGGGGACCTCGACGACCAATGGCGAGGTCAAGCTCACGCTCAACACCTTCGGCCTGGTGGCCAGCGAGTACGTGGCGAGCTGGACCTTCAACGTCAAGGATTCCATCGCCACGGGCCTCCCCGGTTCGTTGACCGTCACCCGCACCGGCGGCTCGGCCAACGCGGGCGCCATCCAGGCAGTCAACATGAAGAAGGACAAAGAAGACGGCGGGAGCAACATGAAGGCCGGGCTCTTCGACATCCATTTCGACTTCGCGTCGGCGGGGGGCAATCGGTTCAACTTCGACACGACGATCATCCTCAAGATCACGGGCCTGAATCTGACCGCCGAATCGTTCCTTGAGAAGAGCGTGACCGGGAAAGACCCCGGCGGCTGGTACTCGGCCGCCGACATCCGCGCCATCCCGACCGGTGGGGCGAGCGGATCGTTCGGCACGAAGAGCTTCCAGGCCGTTCCCGAGCCGGCCTCGCTGGCCATGATGAGCCTGGGCCTGGGCGGGCTGGGCATGTACCGTCGCCTGAAGGGCCGCAAGGCTTCGGTCTGACCCCTCGCGGCTCGACCTGACCAAGCGACAACGATGCGACCGTACCGGCAACACCGGGACGGTCGCGTATTTTTGCGCCTCGGACGGATCAGGGCATGTCCACAAGGTCCGCGATCCCGTCGGGCTCAATCGCGGGGACCTTCAGTCCGTCTCGCGGCGAGAGCCACTTCAGCAGAGGGGGCGCGACGAACGTGGTGACCAGCACCATGAGCGTGACCGCGCCGAACATCCCGGCGTCGAACACCCCGGCCGACAGGCCCATGCCGGCGAAGATCAGGCCGACCTCGCCGCGGGGGATCATGCCCACGCCGATCACGTTCTTGCGCCCTCGGAACCAGAAGGGCGCGTAGCCCGCCGCGAACTTGGTGAGCACGGCCGCCACGATCAGGAGCCCGCCCACCTTCAGCGATGCGTGGTTGGCCGGATCCATCGGGTTGAACACCTTCACGTCCACCGCGGCCCCGACCGACGCGAAGAACAGGGGGACGAAGAAGTGGCCCAGCGAGCTCACCCCGTGCTCGATCTCGTGGACATAGGGTGTGCGGGCCAGCAAAAGCCCCGCGGCGAATGCGCCGATGATCACCGCCGAGCCCGACTTGTGGGCCAGCCAGGCCAGAGCAAACGCCAGGATCACGCCCAGGATGGTGGGCGTGCCGGGCAGGTCGATCTTCGAGACCAGCGCGAACAGGGGCTTGACCAGCAAGGCGCCCACGACGAGCGTGACCAGCAAGAATCCGAACGCGATCGCGGCGGTCATGGCCACGCCGCCGACGGTCACCGCCTGGCCCTTCGTGAGCCCCACGACCACGCTCAGGATCACGAGCCCCACCACGTCGTCGATCACCGCCGCGCCCAGGATCACCTGGCTTTCGGGCTCCTGCAGCCGCCCGAGGTCCGACAGGACCCGCGCCGTGATCCCCACGCTGGTGGCCGTCATCGACGCCCCGGCCACGATCGCGACGAGGTTCGGCAGGCCGAGCCCCCGGCAGATCGCAAATCCGGCCGCGAACGGGAGGGCCACGCCCACGATCGCCACCGCCGCCGAGGCCCCGCCCACCTTGAGCAGCTTGCCCAGGTCGGTCTCGAGCCCGATCGCGAACAGGAGCAGGACCACGCCCAGCTCGGCCAGCATCTCGATCACCGGCGTATGCGGGTCCACCAGCCCGAGCACCGACGTGCCCACCACGACCCCCGCCAGGAGCTCGCCCAGCACCGAGGGCTGCCCGATCCGCTTCGCCGCCGCCCCCATGAGCTTCGCCGCGGCCAGCATCACGGCCAGGACTCCGAGGAAGTACGGCACGTCGAGCGGTTCGTGGGGGGAAGTCATCGCGAGTCCTGTCCCTGGAGGAAAAAAAGCCGTCCGGTCCAGGTTAGCCGAGCCATTCGAGGCTGTCCAACCAGCGAGGCTCATGCCCTCGCCTGGAGCCGTTCTCGTACGGAAGAGTTTCACGCAGAGGAGGCGGAGGTAGCGCTGAGAAATGCGAAGTTCCTTTCTCCTGTGCTCTCTCTGCGTCCCCACGCCTTCTCGGCGTGAAACGCATCTCATGCGTATGATGGAAGACCCGGACCCGACCCCAACCCGAGGAGAGTCCCATGCGTCGCTACGAATACGCCCCTGAGAATGACTCGTATGAGATCCGGTGCATGGACCGGCCCGAGCCCTCGGCCGGGCCCGGCCGGGTGGTGGTCGGCGTGCGGGCGTCGTCGTTGAACTATCGCGACCTGATCGCGCTTCGGAACAAGGCGGGGCGCGACGTGAAGGGGATCGTCCCCCTGTCCGACGGCGCGGGCGAGGTCCTCTCGGTGGGCGAGGGCGTGACCCTGTGGAGGCCGGGCGACCGCGTGGCGGGCTGCTTCTTCCAGGGCTGGACCTCGGGCCGGTTCCAGATGGCCTATCACAAGACGGACCTCGGCGGGTCCATCGACGGCATGCTCGCCGAGCAGGTCGTGCTCGCCGAGTCGGGCCTGGTGCGGGTGCCCGATCACCTCTCGTTCGAGGAGGCCGCATGCCTCCCGTGCGCGGGGCTCACGGCCTGGTACGCGATGACCAATCGCGGAGGGTTCACCCAGGACCAGTCCCTGCTCACGCTGGGCACCGGCGGCGTATCGATCTTCGCGCTGCAGTTCGCCGTGGCGCTGGGCGGGACCGCGTATGTGACCTCCAGCAGCGACGAGAAGCTTCAAATGGCCCGGGACCTGGGAGCCTCGCACACGGTCAATTACCGCACCACGCCCGCGTGGGACAAGGAGGTCTGGGACCTCACGGACAAGCAGGGCGTGGACCACGTGATCGAGGTCGGCGGCCCCGGAACGCTCGAAAAGTCGCTCAACTGCGTGGCGCCCGAGGGCCACGTCCACCTGATCGGCGTTCTGACCGGGTTCGGCAGCCCGCAGACGAGCCTGTTCCCGCTCATGGCCCGCAACGCGATCCTCAACGGAATCTACGTCGGCCCTCGCGACGAATTCGAGACCATGAACAGCTTCCTCGCCGAGAAGCAGATCCGCCCCGTGATCGACCGCGTGTTCCCCTTCGACCAGGCCGAGGCCGCCTTCGCCCACCTGGAGAGCGGCAATCACTTCGGCAAGGTCGTCATCAAACATGACGCATAAGGTGAATCGGTCGATGGGAAGCCTCGTCACACCTTGGAGGCGAAGATCGCGTCCTCGGCATCCCTCACGAACGGTCGGCTCTTGAGCCAGGCGGATCGGCCGAGCTGGGGTCTCGTGGGGCTCTGCTCCGAGAGGTGGCAGGGGGGGACCTCCTCGGCGGCGAGCACCAGCTGCACGTCGAACGCGAACTCGGCGTCCACGTAGGCCCTGGTCATCTGCACGAGCGCCTGGAAGTGGGGGCCGTCGGGCGTGAGGGCCAGGAACTTCTTGAGCGAGAGCGGGCCGAGCCTCACGCGAAACTTGCCCTGCTCGTCCCACACGCGCGACCCCAGCACGAAGCTCGTGCCCAGGCCGTTGTGGGCGCCCGAGGCCCCCAGGCGCGAGCGGTCGTCGGCGGCCAGGGGGAGCCATTGCCCCACGAACTGGCGGACCTCGACCGGCAGCTTGAAGTAGTCGCCCAGAAGCCGCGAGAGCACGACCGCGGGGCGGTGCCTGCGCGCGAAGAACCCGGCGTAGAACCGCAGGGCCTCGTCCGGGAACGTGTTGCGGTTCTGGAGCGGTTCGAGCCCCAGGCCGATCAGGTCGAAGAGGTGCCGCGAGACCGGGTCGTCGCCCCCCTTCTCGTGGGCGAGGTACGGGCGGTACTTCTCCCAGGCCCGGTAGAAGAGCGAGATCAGGCGGTGGTTGAAGAGGTCGAAGAACGCCCCCGCGGTGCGGTCGCCCGCGCGGTTGCGCTCGATCATGAGCTCGGTGTAGCAGTGCGGGAGCACGCCCGAGGGGCCGGTCAATCCCATGAAGGCCACGGTCAGGATCGGCGGCCGCGCCGGGTCCGCGGGGCGTTCCAGGGCCTGGATCTCGCTGGGCGGGAAGGCCAGCGACTGGAGCACCCGGAACCGCACGGATTCGTAGCGGGGGCGGGGGGCGCGGCCCACGGCCGAGGAGGGGTCCCCTCCGTGCTGAAGGAGCCTCACCGCTTGGAGGAAGTCGAACCGGTAGGGGGTCGCGAACAGCTCCTCGATCAGAGGAGGGTCCGGTCGCCTGCGCGGGGTGGCCATCGCCTGAGGATCCCTTCTCGCCCCCGGGCGCGGGCGACGAGTTGCGTGAACGAGTTGATGGACGCGTACATGCTCAAGAATCGCTCGAGGACGCTCGCCAGCAGGAACACGCCGCTGCCGACGAACTGCGTCTCCTCGAAGTCGATCGTGATCTCGAGCCCCTGGCACACGGC
Organism: Planctomycetales bacterium; assembly: GCA_031411935.1. Classification (GTDB taxonomy): domain Bacteria; phylum Planctomycetota; class Planctomycetia; order Isosphaerales; family Isosphaeraceae; genus JAQGHR01. The sequence continues at coordinate 32,112 of JANOBY010000578.1, forward strand.
GCTGCTGAGCCCTCGGCTGGCCCGCCCCGCCACGCGGCGGCTGGAGATCGCCGCCACGCCCTCGATCTGCTGCCGGGTGATCGAGCTCTCGGCGAAGTCGTGGAGCCTGAGGATCTGCCGCAGCGAGTCGATCCCGTTCTCGTCGTCGGTCAGCGACAGGTGGTTCAGGGAGAGCTGCGAGATCAAAGGCCATTGCAGCCCGCGGCCCAGCCGGGGACGGAGCGCCGCTGTGGGCTTGCGGACGCACCGCACGCGTCCCACGGGTCCGGGCGACTCGAGCTGGAAGTCGGCCTGGTCGCCGCCGAACGGCAGCTTCGCGGGGAGGTCGCGATTGGTGCACAGGGCCCTCACCGTGACCGCGTCGGTCGCCGGACGAGAGGGCCGATAGCTCGGGTCCACGAACGCGAGCACGACCTCGGTCCCGGGGTCGGCCTTGCGCGCCGAGGCGCGTCGCGAGGCATACCAGTAGGGACGCTTCTTCGCCGCCGAGGCCGAGCCCGGGGTCTGGTGGCGGATGGCGTAGAACGGCTCGTACTCGATCGCCTCGTCGAGGTAGGCCCCCACGCTCGTGACCGAATCGATCTGGTAGACCTCGGTCGCCATGGGGCGGTGGATGTCGGGCACGACCGGGTACTCGGCGCGGGTCTGCGAGATCGTGATCGGCTCGCAGACCTGGGGGAACAGGTTGACGATCGGCGTGCATCCCAGGCGGAAGTTCTCGGCGTCGACCGTGACCTCGGACCTCGGCGAGCGGTTCAGGAACAGGAGCAGCTCGACCGAGTCGCACGGCCCGAGCGAGGCCAGCGCCTCGAGCCCGTGAACATCAAAGAAGAGGAATTTCTCGGGAAACGCGAAGTATTCTTGAAGCAGCCGATAGCCGGGGAAGGAGCGCGCGGGGTAGGGGATCATCCCCTCGTCGTCCTCGAACCCGACAGGCCGGACGGCGTTTCGGGGCAGGGTCACGACCCTCTCGGAGGGTCCGCCGGGGGCGGGAACCGACCGGGCCATCACGCCGCACCCGTGGTTGAGGATCGCCGTGTACAGGGCGTGCACGACGGGCGGCTCGCCGTCGAGGTAGAACCTCAGTTGCTCGAGCTTCATCTTGTCGAAGGACGCGCCGGCCTGGGCCCGGAGCCGGATCTGCACGAGCCCCACGGCCTCGGGCGGCTTGCCCGCCACGACCACGCGGTCGTGCTGGAGCCGGGCCTGGGCGACCTCGATCGGCCAGAGCGTGGTGGGATAGGCCGTGCGGAACAGGCAGGGGCTGCCCCCCACCGGGCGGGAGGCGAGCTGGGCCCCGCGCTCGACGGTGTGGCCCTTGAGCAGGTTGGCCCCGCCGTCGGGCGGGCCCAGGAGCTGGGCGATGGCCATCGAGGGCAGGGGGCGCAGGTAGTGGGGGTAGAGCAGGCCGAGCAGGCTCTCGGCGACCTCCGGATACTCGTCGTCGAGCTTCTGGCGGACCCGGGCCGTGAGCAGGGCGAAGCCTTCGAGCATGCGCTCGACGTGCGGGTCCTCGCACTTGTCGGCCTCCAGCTGGAGCCGCGCGGCGACCTTGGGGTACTTCTGGGAGAACTCCGCGCCCATCTCCCTGAGGAAGACGAGTTCGCTGTTGTAATAGGCGAGAAAATCTTCATCCATGGGTGTGGCTTACGCGTCCTGCACGGCGATGGCGTGCGTGGGCATCTGGAGGACCGAGTCGAACGTGACGGCCTCGGGCGCGGGCTCGACGTTCAGCACGCCGTCGATGCGGAAGCGGACGCTGCGATCGTTGGACGTGCTCTCGAGGAGGGTGACCGTCACGCTCGAGAGCCGGGGCTCGAAACGGGTCACGGCCTCCTGGATGACCCGGCGGAGCTCGCCCTGGTCATTCAGGAGGCCGAACGAGGCGTGGGTGAAATCCGGGAGGCCGTAGGTCAGGACCGAGTCGCGGGCCTGCGACGAGCCGGCGGGGATCGTCACGAGCAGCCTCTTGGTGTTTAAGAGCCACTCCAGGTCGCGCCTCACGGCGGCCTTGAGCCCGGCGAGCGAGGCCGCCTGACGGGCCTCGGGCTCGGTGCTCACGCGGGGGTCGTGGTCGATCAGGCGATCGAGGACCGAGGGCACGAGGTTCGGCTCGCCGTCGTCTCTCGGCATGATCGGGCAGTCCTTGACCGTCGCCTGGTTTGCGGGTGGGGCGGGAGCACGTCCCGGCCCGCTCCCTCACGAAGCTCAGCGGGGATGGCCGCTTCGGGCCGTTGGCGTCGGGATCAGCTGGTCTTGGCGGCCTGCTGGTCCCAGGTGCCGGTGGCGGCCGAGGTGGCGGTGCCCGTGTCGTCCTGCTTGAAGTATTCCTTCTTGATCTTGGCGAAGTTCAGGCTCATCGAGTCGATGGGCTTGTCGTCGCCCGATCCGCCGGTCTGGTACGAGGAGACGACCACGTCGGTGAGGGTGATTTCCAGGTACTTCTGGGGGGTCTCGCCGGCTTCGAAGCAGGTCAGCACGGCCGAGTCCAGGTGCTTACCGCTGGCGCAGAACTGCATCAGCTTGGGCGAGGCGGGGCACATGCGGAAGGACAGCGAGAGGTCCTGGAGGTTGGACTTGCCCGAGGTCCCGCCGGAGCCGTAGGAGTATCCGCCCGACTGGCTCACGCCCCACGAGAACGAGAGGATTTCGATCTCGTCCGTGTTCCCGGTCTGCTTGGATTCGCCCTTGATTTCCGGGGTGAACTTCAGGAAATAATTCGCGGCCATGACTACAGACTCCTTGTTGGAACCGACCCATTCTTGACCTTGTCAACCCCTCTCGACCCGACGCCTTCTTTACGCAGGCCGGTGCCGAGCGTGACGAGAGGGGACGTGTTTCTTTCGCGATTTGAGATCCATTCTACAGCATGCATTCATGCAGGTGGGGTGAGCCCGAGGTCGGGGCCCTCGATCACGACACGGGGGCCGGCAGCTCGGCGACCAGGCGCAGCGACACGGTGAGCTCGTCGAGCTGGAAGTGCGGCTTGAGGAACGCGACTGCCTTGTAGCAGCCGGGCTTGCCGGGCACGTCCACCACGTCGATCCGGGCCTCGGCCAGGGGGCGCTTGGCCTTGGTCTCCTGGTTGGCGGTCTCGTCGGTCGTCACGTAGTTGGCGATCCAGCGGTTGAGGAACGTCTGGCACTCGGTGCGGTTCATGAAGCTGCCCACCTTGTCGCGCATCATGGCCTTCAGGTAGTGCGCGATCCGCGACACGGCCATGATGTACTGGAGCTGGGTGGAGAGCCGGGCGTTGGCGTTGGCCGAGTCGGTGTCGTAGACCTTCGGCTTCTGCGCCGACTGCGCGCCGAAGAAGGCGGCGAAGTCGGTGTTCTTGCAGTGGACCAGGGGCATGAAGCCCAGGTCCGACAGCTCCTTCTCGCGGCGGTCGGTGATGGCGATCTCGGTCGGGCACTTCAGCGCCACGTCGCCCTTGTCGGTCTTGAACGTGTGCGTGGGCAGGCCCTGGACGAGCCCTCCGCCCTCGACCCCTCGCACGGTGGCGCACCAGCGGTACTTGGCGAACGACTCGGTCAGGCGGGTCCCGAAGGCGTACGCTGCGTTGCCCCAGAGGTACTTGGAGTGGTCCGTCCCGTCCACGTCCTCCTCGAACTGGAACGCCTCGACCGGCTTGGTGTCGCGGCCGTAGGGCAGACGCATGAGGATATGCGGCAGGGCCAGGCCCACGTAGCGGGCGTCGTCCGAGTCGCGGAACGACCGCCACTTGGCGTAGTCGCTCGCGGTGAAGACCTTGGCCAGGTCGCGCGGGTTGCCCAGGTCGGTGAAGGTCTCGAGCCCGAACAGGTCGGGCGCGGCGGCCGACACGAAGGGGGCGTGGGCCGAGGCCGCCACGTTGGAGATCTTCTCCAGCAGGGCCACGTCCTGAGGGTGCTTGCCGAAGTGGTAGTCGCCGATCAGGGCGCCGAAGGGGTCGCCGCCGAAGGTGCCGAACTCCTCTTCATACACCTTCTTGAACAGGGCGCTCTGGTCGAACTCGGCGGCGCGTTCCATGTCCTTCAGGAGCTCGTTCTTGGACACGTTCAGCACGCGCACCTTGAGCGAGGTCCCGGTCTCGGACTGGTGGACGAAGTAGTGCAGGCCTCGCCACGAGCCTTCGAGCTTCTGGAAGTCCTCGTGGTGCATGATCGCGTTGAGCTGGCGGGAGATCACGCGGTCGATCTCGGCCACGCGGGCGTTGATCATGGCGGTGGTGTCGCTGGAGACGGTGATCTCGCCCTGCATGACCCCGCTGACCAGCTCGCCGATCAGGTCGCGCGCCATGGCCTTCTGGTCGGCGTCCTTGCCCATCCGCCCTTCGGCGATGATCTTGTCCAGGAGGCCAGGCTCCTGGGTCTGGGTGGTCCCCGCGGCGGCGGATGAGGAGGACGAGGATTCGGCGGTGCTCATGGGTCAGGCCTCCGGGCTCGAGGATGCGCCGTCGCGGCCGGTCTCCGCGCCGATCTTCTTCAGGGAATCGGTGTTGTTCACCACGTCCTGCAGCAGGGCCTCGAGCTTGTCGTTGCCGTCGATCTTGGACATGAGGTCCGTGAGGCGGTTGCGGGCTTCCAGCAGCTTCCTCAGGGGCTCGACCTGGCGCACGACCTGCTCGGGCTCGAAGTCGTCCATGTTGCCGAACTTGAGCTCGACGTTCATCTTCGAGCCGTCGCCCTGGAGCGTGTTGTCCACCTGGAAGGCCAGGCGCGGCTTCATTCCCGAGAGGACCTTGTTGAAGTTGTCGCGGTCGATCTCCACGAAGCTCCGGTCCTTGAGGCGGGGCAGGGCCTCCTCGGGCTAGCCCGACAGGTCGGCCATCACGCCGACCACGAAGGGCAGCTCCTTCATCTGGATCGCCCCGCCGACCTCGACCTCGTAGGTCAGATGCACGCGAGGGGAGCGGATCCGGCTCAGCTTCTGCTGCTGGCTCTCGGCCATGGCCAAAACTCCCGAAGGGGTACGCAATCGGCGACGAACCGCGACCGACGAGAGTCCCGAAGAGAGTGGCGGCGTCGCGACCCATAACATGCTAGGCACCGACGCGCTTGTCAAACAGAATCCCCGGATTCGCGTGCGAGCGTCGTGATTCCGTCGTCCGAAACGAAATCCGCAACGTGAGATCGAAAAATCTTGGATTCAGGGCTCTCCCACCACCATCATGGATCAGCCGACGTGAGGCATCGCAACACGAAGCGCCGGCCCACGAGGATCACCCGATGCGACCAATCGCGGCCTGGCTTGCAGCGGCGACGATCCTCGGCTCGATGATGGGCGCAAACCAGGGGCAAGATGCCGCCCCCGACGAGATCGCAAGACTCACGGAGGCGATCGGCAAGAATCCCGACGACGTGAAGGGGTACGTCTCCAGGGGCCTCGTCTGGTTGAACAAGAACGAGCACGACAAGGCGATCGCCGACTTCACCGAGGCCATCCGGCTCGACCGAACCGATGCTTCGCACTTCGAGCTCCGCGCGACGGCCTGGTTCCGCAAGGGCGAGCCGGCAAGGGCGATCGAGGATTACACCGAGGCCATCCGCCTGAACCCGACGAATGCCGAGAACTTCACCAGTCGCGCGACCTGCCACAAACGGCTTTGCGACGACAAGGGAGCCGAGTCCGACAGGGCCGAGGCCAAACGCCTTGACCTCCGGCTTCCTTGAGGAACTCTGGCCTGGATGGTGTATGCGGAAGCCCATCCCACCCTGTTCGGGGCTTCGTCTGCTGCCGAGGTCCGGCGGACCGGAGCCCGGTCGTGTCAGCGGCGCTTTGTCATGGCGAACTTCAGGCGGATGGTCTCTCCGCCGATGGATTCGATCGGCTGCCCTCCCTCTTCGACCGCGTGGTAGCCTTGCGGGAAGGATTGCAGCCCGATCCCCACGCGATGGGGGCCCGGTTCCATGAAGGCGCGGAGGACCCCGCGTTTGTCGGTGCGGGGGCGATCGAAATGGACGATCCGGGTCTCTACCTCCCATGAGCGGAAGGAGACCAGCTCGCGTGGGCCTCCGAGCCTGGCCTCATGCCAGAGGTCGACGTCGGCGAGC
>JANOBY010000579.1:0-2670 GCA_031411935.1 Planctomycetales bacterium
ATGTGTTGACGGCGATGCTATGCGCACATGAGGAGACACGATGGGCCTGCGGCTGAAGATTGCCAACTGCTACGGCAACGTCGATGTTCGGAAAAAGCTGTCGAAAGCCTACGTCCACGTCGGGGGCCAACGGCTCCAGCCGCTCTGCCGGAAACTGGGCATCAAGTACGCCCAAGCCCTTGTGGGGTTCAGCGAGCGCGGGCGAAAAGCCCGCTTCGGATACCAGCCGGAATTCGACGGCGTTGTGGTGTCGGCAAGGTCCGCCCGGAAGCTGCATAGCGCCATCGAGGAGCGTGTCAAACGGGCGGCAGAACGACCGCGAAAGTCGCCGCAACAACTGGCGACGGAACGGAACCGAAGGCGTCAGCGGGAGGTCGATACGTTTGCCGCTGCGATTGGGAACCAGGGCCAGCGCGTATTAATCGCCTTGGAAAGTTAGGACTTCGTTGAGGAAGTCGTTGTTCATGAGGCAACGGAGCATCTTGCCCTTGATACTATCCTTGACGGGGTGTCGCTTGAGGAGTGTGACCGCGAAGCGTCGCAGCCAACTCAAGTTGTTCCCCAGGGTCCGCTCCCTCGTCCGGCTGTCGTCCTCGCGGAACGTCACGTCCAATACCCAGTGCATCGACTCGATCGACCAGTGACTCCGAACCGCCTCCGCGAACCGCTTCCCACTCAGGTATCGGCTCGACACGTAGTACCGCACGTCGTCCGTCTCCCGCCCATCCGCGTGCCGGGTGACCCGCACCGCGCACCCGATCGCCTTGACCCATGGCCACTCCGTCCTCAACGCCCAGTCCGACGGAACCCGGCTCAGGTAATACGACCGCTCGTCGAGCCGCCCGTGACCCGACTCGCTCGTCTCGTGGGTCCGATACCGGAGGTCCTCGCGATCCGCCTCCAGGCGCTCCAGGACGCATGCCTCGACCGCCGCCCGCAGGGTCGGTTGGTTGTCCTTGACCGCGATCACGAAGTCCCCGCCCCCGGCCACGATGTCCCGTGCGATGTCCGTCTGGCACCCCATCGCGTCGATCGTGACGAGCGCGTCGGTTAACGCGATCTGCTTCAGGAGCAGGGGGATGGCCGTGATCTCGTTCGACTTCTGTGCCGTGGCGACCTGGCCCAGGGCGACCCCGTCCTCACTGGCCCAGGCACTCACGATGTGCAACGGGCCCAGACCCTCGCCCGCGTCGTGGGAGCCCCGGCACGTCTTCCCGTCGATGGCGATCAACCGCTCCGCCCCGCCGTCCGCGGCCGACACGGCGGTGGCGATCCAGTCCCGGAAGCAGGTCTGGAAGGTCTCCGGCTTCAGAGCCATCAGGAGGCGGCGGATGCAGTCGCGGGACGGGATGCCGTTGGGCAGCGCGAGGAACCCCTTGAGCCACTCGCACCGCTCGGCGGCCCACCGGTGGATGGCCGTCGGGCCGTCCGACCCGCACACCAGGCCGCACACGGCGATGACCACGACATCGATCAGCCGGTGCTTGCGGTTGCGGGTGTCCCGCGGGTCGCTCAGGGACTCGAAGTGCGACCCGATGGACTCGATGTTTACCAACCGCGTCGCCATGTGTTCCACCCGCTCGAATGGGCGGAGACGACCGGCGAGCCCCACGCTCCGAACACCGCGAATCCACCGCCACGCAAGGGATAGCACCCCGCCGGCCGACGCGCAAACTCAGAACCTGTTCAGGAAGATTTCTTGGGCTTTTTGGGGTACCGGAACGGGAACTCGGGTTTGGTGTCCGTCAACCTGTTGAGCATGAGCTTGGTCATCGTTATGCGGATCATGGCCTCGCTCGATGAGGTGTTATGCTCATAGTCCAGGGCGTTCCGCCGGGACCGCTTGACCCACCCGTTGGTCCGCTCGATGACCCACCGCCAGCGGATCGGCTTGAACCCCTTCTCGGTATCCGTCCGCCGCGTGACTTCGATCTTGATCGGCCCCTCGTACGTATTGTCGAGCCAGTCGTTGAGGGCGTGGTTGTGGTACTTCGTATCGGCCCACAACAGTTCCAACCGCGGGTACCGCTCGGCGGACAGTTGGCGGACCACCGCCGGGGCCGCGCGGGCGTCATCGACGTTCCCGGCGGTCACCGCCACGGCGAGCAGAAAGCCCGCCGTGTCCACGATCTTGTGCCGCTTCCGCCCCGTCGTCTGCTTCCCCCCGTCGTACCCCCGGTCCGCACCCTCGGTCGCCTTCACCGTCGAGCTGTCGATGCTCCCGGCGCTCGGGGTGTCGTTCTCCCGCCCCGCCTTCCGCCGCGCCGGGGCCACCAGCGCGTCGTGGATCTTGGCCCAGATTTTGGCGTCCCGCCAGGTGGAGAAGTAGTAGTACACCAGCCTCCAACTCGGGAAGTCGTGGGGCAACATCCGCCACTGACACCCGGTCCGGTTGATGTACAAGATGGCGTCGATCACCCGCCGGATGTTAACCTGCCGCGGGCGTCCCCCGGAGCGGTCCGGGGGAACCAACGGCTTCAGGATTTCCCACTGGGCGTCGGTCAGGTCGCTCGGGTAGGATTGGCTCATACAACCAGCTTATCCCCGAGAAACTTCCTGGACAGATTCTGACATCCCGCCGCGGAAGTGGCGACGCCGCTTCAAGAACTTCGCTCTCGTTCTCGCCGCCACGCTCGGCGTGTTCGCGCTCGTGGCGTGGGGAATGAAGAT
>JANOBY010000580.1:0-1786 GCA_031411935.1 Planctomycetales bacterium
TGGTCCTCGTTGAGTTCCAGAGAACCCCCGGCCTTCAAGGTGGAGGTGATCTCGGCCACCAGCGAGGCAAGCCTGTCGTCCGCCCGGAGGGCGGTCCACAGGTGGGTGCTGAGCTGCATGCTGAGTTCGCGATGCTTGCTCCAGTAGCCCGCCCCAGGATCGGGGACGGGGCCGTTCAGGAAGGGCGGGATCAGCATATCTGCCGGGGGCTGCGGAATGTCGGCATCGTGAGACATGGGGCGTATCTACCAGGGGGTGGTGGGTTCAACGGCTGACGATTCGACATCGCCAGGTAGGGCGATTCTAAAGGGGGTGTGAGTAGCAATGGAACAGAAAACCGGCGTAAGGACTTCCGGGCCGTCTACTCCCTCCATAGCCGTCTCGCTTGAACCCATGGCTCGGCTCGGTTCGAGAACTCACACGATCACGAGGCCGGTGATTCGGCCAGGTATCGAAACGCTGTCCGCCGACTCACCCCCAAGGCCGTGGCGGTCTCCTGCACCGTGAGACCTCGGCCTCGGAGTTCCCGGGCACGACGAGCCGGAGCCTTGGTCGTACCACGATCGCGGCCTCGATACACGCCCCGCTTCTTCGCCTCGGCGATCCCCGCCGCTTGACGCTCTCGCCGGTACTCCGTCTCGATTTCCGCCAGCCCGAACAAGACGCTCGCCACCAGCCGGCCGACCGGCCCTTTCTGGAGCTCCTCGCGGCGGCGGAACTGGTCCACGGTGGGGTTGGCCTGGGCCTCCAGGTAACGCAGCGCCTCGTCGGGGGACTCGAACGTCGCGACGGGGGCGGGAACGGGGGCGGGGGCATCGCAGCCGGCCAGCAAGAGCGCGGTCGCGGCGACGAAGTATAGGCGGGAGGGCATCGTCGGTCCTCGTTCTGGGTGGCCTCAGTTATCTCGGCTCATGTCCTGGAGGAGGGGACCGATGTTGATGCCGGACAGGGCCGCGATCCGGTTACACGTCGCCAGAGTCTGAGGGATCGCCCGGTGGAGCTTGGACTCCGGGTCGGCCAGGTCGGCGAGCTGGTAATTGAACGGCATGAGGCGGTCGCAATCCTCATCCGTCAGATCATAGTTCCGCTTCAGGAGCGTGGACCCAGCCCAATACGCGACCTGATGCACCCCCAGGATATGGCCGATGGTCTCGACCAGCTTGGCGGGGTCGCCGGCGATGGCGTTCTGGACGTGCTTGACCGTGTTGGGGCTCGCGGCGACCAGGGACATGATCGACTTCAGGGCTACCCGGGCCGCGGCGGTGGCGACCTGATCGTACCCCGGGATGGCCGTCGTTGGGGGGAAGTTCCATTCCTGCCCATCGCTCAGCGCGATCCACGTCCCCTCGGTCCAGTCGGGCCGTCTGGCCGCGAGTTCTCCGGTCGGGGGGAGGCGGTTCATTGCCATTTGCCTCATACGTGAAGGTGAGGGGAAAGGAAGGCCCGGTGGGACGATGATATCGGGAAACCCCGCATCCACAATCCCCGATTCGAAAGATAGCAAATGGGCGTGCAAGAGGACATTTATCGCTTCCGGTATGAACAGCAAGGCCAGCAGGTCATCGACGAGGGCCGGGCCCGGATCGCAGCCCTGGATGCCCAGATGGCGCAGCTCAAGGCCAGCTTCGTGGCGGGCGGCGTGACCCAGCAGGGCTACGCCACCGAGGTCAAGCGGATGGCCAGGGTGGTCGCCGAGGCGAAGGAGGACCTGAGAGGACTGGAACGCGTGGCCGGGGGGGCTGCCGGCAACTTCCGGGGCACGACGGCGACGATCGCCCAGATGGGC
>JANOBY010000581.1:0-2540 GCA_031411935.1 Planctomycetales bacterium
GCGCCCTGACCGACGGCAACCTGAGCCGCCACCTCCAGGTCCTCCACGAGGAGGGGCTCGTCGAGGTGTGGAAGGGCTACCACAAGAAGAGGCCCCAGACGCTCTGCCGGCTCACCCCAGACGGGCGCAGGCGGTTCCTCGGCTACATCACGGAACTGGAAAACGTGATCGCCGACGCCCTCTCCGCGGCGAACAAACCGGCCGAATCTTCCGCCAATCTGGCCGAGGGCTGGTCGCCCGCCTAAACTCTCCCCATCGGATTCGTCGGATCGGGGAGATCATCAGAACTTTATACTTTGCACTTCAAAGTTCCTTGAAGCCCAAAGCCGCAGGAGGTCTCAGGATGCGAATCGTACGATCGGACGTCATGGGCATGTGCTTCGGTGTCCGCGATGCGCTGACGATCCTGGACGGGATCGACGAGCCTGAGACGGTGACCATCCACGGCGAACTCGTCCACAACCGCGAGGTCCTCGTCCAGCTCGACTCTCGCGGATTCAAGCAGTCTAGCGAGGCCGACCGGCAGCGCCTCCCGGAGTCGCCCACCGTGCTCATCACGGCTCACGGGATCAGCGACACCGAGCGTGCACGGCTCGAAACGGCGGGCAAGACGCTCGTCGACACCACGTGCCCGCTGGTGACCCGCGTCCATCGGGCCGCGCGGGCCCTTCATGACCAGGGCTATCACGTTTTGGTCATCGGCAAGCCTGGCCACGTCGAGGTGCGAGGGATTGTCGAGGATCTGGAGCGGTTCGACGTGGTGGCCTCGCCGGCCGACGCCCGGACCTTCTCGGCGAAGCGGCTTGGGATCGTGTGCCAGACGACCACCCCGCCGGATCGTTCTCGTGCAGTCCGCATGGCGATCGAAGCGCAGAACCCCGACGCCGAAATCCGCTTCGTGGACACGGTCTGCCGCCCCACGAAGGAGCACCAGAAGGCCCTCGATCGGTTGCTGCTTCGGGTCGAGGCTGTGGTCGTCGTCGGGGGCCGGAACTCGAACAACACCCGTGAGCTCGCCGAGACCTGCCGCTCCCGAGGCGTCCCCGCGTATCACATCCAGGACGCGAGCGAGCTGGATCCGCGATGGTTCCGAGGCGTGGAAGTTGTGGGACTCACGGCGGGAACCTCGACCCTCGATTGCACCATCAATGAGGTACATCGGGCCCTGGAGTCTCTCGACGTCCGGGCCCAGAGGCCGCAGGAAGTGGCCGCCTACTAGGCCGTTTTGACGGTGACCGGCCCCCATGGTTTCGGCGATCGCCGTCGGAGTCTGGTGCGATAGTCAGGAGTTGGAGGCCTCCGCGCGCTCCCGGCTCGTTGACAACGCGATCGATCAGGATTGGGCAGCTCCCGACCGCGAGGAAACCCGTCCGGCGTGGAAACATGATTTTGCATAACGAACCCAATCTGGCCCTCCGGACCGCAGCACAGGACCATCTCGAAGTGCATTCCGGGAAACGGTTTCCATCGGATCTTTGGTGCCATTGCGGCGAAGATTCGACGGGAAACGAACCCAAAACGAAGCCATTTTGGGGCCTCCGGACGAGGAACGAACCCAAACTCCTGGGGCAACGTTGAGAAGCGTCCGTCGTCACGGCCTGGGCCCTTACTCCACCGTCTCCGTGCCCAAAAAACGTCCCCCGTCCACGCGAAAGGACGATCCGGTAACGAAATCGCTGCCTTCGAGCAGGTAGAGGATCAGCCGGTTCACGTCGCCGGGCGATCCGATTCGGCCGAGCGGGGTCTGCGTCTCGATCGACCGGATCTGAGCCGGGCTCGATCCTGGAGGGGGCTCGATGGTCCCTGGTTCAATCAGGTTCACCGTCACGTCGGGCGCCAGCTCCCTCGCAAGGGCCAGGGTCAGCGTCTTGAGCCCTCCCTTGGCCGTGATATAGGGCAGCATCCCCTTACCGGGGCGATCGATCGACCAGTCACCGATATTCACGATCTTCCCGCGTAAGCCATTCTCATTCGGGGAGTTACAGCGAATCGCCCGGGCCGAGGCGACCGCGGAGAAGTAGGGGGCCGTGAGGTTCGCCGCGATCATCGCGTGGTAGTGATCCGCGGTGAGATCGTCGAAGGCCACCCGCTCAAAAAGGCTCACCATGTTCACCAGCACGTCGAGTCGGCCGAATCGATTCAGGACGGCCTCGATCGCCAAATCGGCTTCCTCGGGCCGGCTCAGGTCGGCGGAGATGGCGAGACTCTCGACCCCGAGAACCCTCAGTCCCTCCTCGATCGTCCGGCGACTTGTGTGATAGGTCATCGCCAACTTCGCGCCGCGATCGGCGAGGATGCGGGCGAGATCCAGCCCGACCCGTCTCCCGCCCGTGATCAGAACGACCCGGCCTTGCAGATCCATGGACACCTCAGATCCCAGCCCAGGGCACGTCGGCGAGCCCGGCCCGATGGTTCACGGCGCGTGCGAGGACGAACAGGAGGTCGCTCAGGCGATTGAGATAGACCATGAGGTCCCTGGGCACATCCTCGCCTTCGTGATGCTGGAGGGCCACGGCCAGACGCTCGGCTCGGCGGCAGAC
>JANOBY010000582.1:0-5224 GCA_031411935.1 Planctomycetales bacterium
CATACCTGCCGTCGCCCCGGCCTGGCGGCCGGATTCACGACCCTTCTGACGACCGCGTTGACGGCCCAACCGGCGAGAGGCTGTGCCGAGGCAGATTGGTCGATGCGCGGGGCAGCCGACGCCCTCTGCTGGGATGTCGGCCGTGCGATCAGACTCTTCACCGGGACGAGCTTATGACTTTGCTATCAGCGTGAGCCTTCCGCTCGATGGTCATTCAACGAAAGCGGCACGGCGAGGTCGAGCCCGCCGTGCCGCGTCCGCAACGTGTTGGAGACGAGGGTCCCGGATCAGTCCGAGCCTTCGAGCTTCACGAGCTTGTTATACAGGCCGAGCAGCAGGATCGTGGGGACCCACTGGCCCACGAACTGGGCGTCGTTCTTGCGGCCCGCGAGCCGCAGCATGGCCGAGAGGCCGATCGAGCCGATGGCGAGGCTCAGGTAGACCCCCGAGGGGACCTGGCTCGTGTAGCTCTCGATCGCCTTGGTCATCGCGCCTTCTTCGTGCTCGTGCGGCTCGACACGCATCTGTCCGGTGCTGGCTTGGGCCACCATGAGGAATTCTCCTGAAAAACGGTTTCGATGTTACCCGAGGCGGTCGCATCCCCATGGTGCAAACGACGCGCCAGACGGATTCATCTCAGGAGGCTATTGAACAGGAGGCGGAACGTCCCGTGAGGCTGGCCGCGATGCTGCGGGGGGAATCCGAAGAGGACCACGCGGCCCTTCTCGACCGGCAGGTCGAGCACCGCGGCGCGGTCGCGGATCTTCGCTTCACCCAAGAGCCAGCCGCTCTCCAGCACATCGGTCGCGGCATATTTGGTGGCGATGTAGGGGGCGTAGTTCTTGGGGACCTCGAACGCCAGGGAGCGGTCGAAGTAAGCCGAACCCTCCTCGTCCATGCCCTGGGTCAGCGAGGTGTAGGAGTCCGCCGGCGTGTGACGCACCTTCACCACCGAGCCCGGCCCGTAGAACTCCGAGGACTTCAATCCCTTGACCACGTTCGTGACCGGCAGCGCAAGGCTCTCGATCGCGAACGTGCAGGAATCTTCCAGGCAGACGAGCGTCCCCCCCTCGCCCACGAACTTGCGGATCGCCTCGACACCTTCTCGGCCGAGCCCGCCCACGTATTGCGGCTCCGTCTCGTTGGGGGAATACCCCTCGCGCAGGGTTCGGGCGTCGATCGATGCCAGGACGAGGGTATCGACCCGCGAGCGGAGCCCCCCGGCGCGGATGTCGGCGTCGTGGAGGGTCTGGTAGGGGAACCCGAAGTTCTCGAGGACCAGGCGCGTCCACCCCTCGTCCATGCTGGGGGCCCAGGGCTGGTAGACGCCGATCTTGCGACGGATCGTGGGGGAATCCTCCGAGACCGTCCGGGGCATGGCGTCCGGGATCGCCTTGACGACGGTGGAGACCCGCGGAAGGATCTCGTCGAGCACCTGGTCCGCTCGGGTGCCGGGCTCGAACCAGAGCATCCCGTCGGCGAAGGGCTTCGTGCCCCCCTTGATGCGTTTGACCACGATCCCGCCGTCGAGCAGAACGTTCAGCACGCGGAAGTCGTCGTTGGACCGATTCGCGATCAGATACGATTTCGCCTTGGCGCGGTCCCCTTCCACCCGGCCCGAGGGTGGCTTGACCACGTCCACCTGCTCCAGGTCGGCCGCGAACGGACGGTCGATCGTCGCAGACTTCACGCCCATCTGGAGCGGAAGGGTCCACCCTGCCACGTCGTAAGGGGCTTCGGCCTCGCCCGAGCCGGAGAATCGGGGCGGATAGACCTGACGCTCCATCATGTCCTTCAGGTGCGAGCGATAGGGCTGCTCGGCCAGCATGACGTAGCTGCCCGCAGGGAAACGGACGTCTCCCAGGGTGATCGGGGCCCTGGCCCGGTGGACCTGCACTCCGGTGTCCTGAAGGATGCGGACCATGGCAGAGGCGGTCCCCGGGTCCTTCTGGTCGGACGGGACGACCCAGGCGAATGGAGGCTCGTTCTTGCCTTTGGAGATTGCCGCCTGGCCCATGGCCAGATAATCGCCCTGGAAGCGGGACCGGTAGCGGGCCGCGAGGGTCAAGAGCGACCGCGCACAGGTGCGCTCGTAGGCCTCGATGTCGGCAAGCCTCCACCAGCCTCCGGGCCAGGGCGAGACGAAGTTCACCGCCGGCTCATGATTGGCGAAGCCTCGCGAGGCCCCGCGCAGCTCGCTGGCGTCGAGGAAGATGGGCGAGGCCATCCTCACGCTGGCGGCCTCGGTCAGCACGGCCACGATGTTGTGCCTCTGCGGCGTGGTGCGGTTCCCGCCGTTCCACCAGTTGTCGTACATGGCATGCGTGAGGATCCCCGTCTTGCCCTCGGCGGCGAGGTCGGCGGCCATGTGCGAGCCGATGATGGCGATCGACTGGTGGATCCGCGAATCCAGGTTCGGGTTGATCGGATCGTAAAAGGGCGGGACGAACAGGCGGGCACCGCGAGAGCCCATCTGATGCACGTCGTAGGCGATCGTGGGGAACCACTCCTTGTAGAGGAGCCTGGTGAGCAGCTGGGTCTCCTTCAGGTTGAGCATGAACCAGTCGCGGTTCGTGTCGTGCCCGGCGTACTTGTGATAGAGCCGGGGCATGCCCGACCCTTCCCACGGCTTGCCCCTGGTCCGTTCGTACCACTCGGCCACGAGGTCCACGCCGTCGGGGTTGGCCGAGGGGACGAGGATGAGAATCGTGTTGGCGAGGATTTCCTTCGTGGAGGGCGTGTCCTCGGTCGCCAGCTCGTGCAGGAGTTTCATGGCCATGAAGGTCGAGGCGGTCTCGCTGGAGTGGATCGAGCACGTGATCAGGACCACGGGCTTGCCCTCGACGATCAGGCCCTCGAGCGCCTTCGGGTCGGCCCCTCCGCCCGGCTGCGCGAGGGCCTTCTGGATCGCCTTGTAGCGGTCGAGGTCGGCGATGGTCTCCGGGCTCGACACGAACGCCGCGAGATAGGGACGCCCCTCGGTCGTCTTGCCCAGTTCCTTCACGACCACCCGGTCCGACGCCGCGTCGGCCCTCTGGAAGTAGTCCACCACGGTGGGCCACGAGACCAGCGTGAAGTCCGCCGGAGGGGGCGGAGGCGCGAGGTCCGCCGCCCCGAGGCTTCCCAGGCTCAGGATCAGGACCGTCAGGGCTTGGAGTGGCCGCATCGGGGAGCTCTCAGAGGGGTGAAGCAAGGTGACGAAGGGCGGAGGAGTCGAGGGCAATCGGATCGGCTGGACGGGAGTTTATCGGCGCGATCGCCGGGAGTCCATCGCTCGCCGATGCCGAGCGCGTCGGGACCTGGCGTTGACCAAAAGGTTTCGACTTCTAAAATACTCATGTCCTGCCGATGGTAGAGCTAGCGAGGCCCGATTCCCGTCGTCTTCGATCGGGCACGCTGACAAAACGGTCGCCGTCCAACCCCGAGCCAACCTTTTCCCATCGCCCCGGCTCGGCTCACCGCGACGCTCGCGGACGAGGCCCCCGACTCATAGGGAGGGAGTGACCATGCTCGCGTTGAAGCAATCCGCACCCAGGCTCCTCGGACCCCTTCCCGGCCCGAAGGCCCGCGCCTGGCTCGAACGCGATGAGCGGGTCATGTCCCCCTCGTACACGCGGACCTATCCGCTGGTGGTCAAGCGGGGCCGAGGGGCGATGATCGAGGACCTGGACGGCAACGTCTTCCTCGACTTCACCGCGGGCATCGCCGTGACGAACGTGGGGCACTGCAATCCCGCCGTGACCCGCGCGATCCGCAAGCAGGCGGGCCGCCTCGTCCACATGTCGGGGACGGACTTTTACTACACCCCGCAGATCAAGCTGGCCGAGACCCTCGCCCGGCTCGCCCCCGGCCCCGATCCCAAGCGCGTGTTCTTCACCAACAGTGGCGCCGAGTCGATCGAGGCCGCCTTCAAGCTGTCGCGCCACCACACGGGGCGGCCCCGGGTCATGTCGTTCCTGAAGGCGTTCCACGGCCGCACGTTCGGCGCCATGGCCCTGTCTGCGTCCAAGCCCATCCATCGCCGCGGATTCGCGCCTCTGGTGCCCGAGGTCCAGCACGCCACGTATGGCGACCTGAAGAGCGTCGAGACCCTCTTGAAGACCACATGTCCGCCCGACGAGCTGGCCGCCATCTTCGTCGAGCCGATCCAGGGGGAAGGCGGTTACATCGTCCCGCCAGAGGATTTCCTCCCCGGGCTCAGGGCGATCTGCGACAAGCATGGGATCCTGCTCGTGCTCGATGAGATCCAGGCCGGCATCGGACGCACCGGGCGGATCTTCGCCAGCGAGCACTGGGGCATCGAGCCCGACATCCTCTGCCTCGCCAAGGGGCTTGCCAACGGCCTGCCCCTGGGCGCGATCGTGGCAAAGAGCGACGTGATGGACTGGCCCCCCGGCAGCCACGCGTCCACATTTGGCGGCAACCCGGTCGCCTGCGCCGCGGCGAACGTCACGCTGGCGCTCGTCGAGTCCAAATATCGTGCGAACGCCGAGGCACGCGGCCACGAGCTTCGCGCGGGGCTCCGGCGGCTCATGGCGTCCCACGCCTTCCTGAAGGACGTGCGCGGGCTTGGATTGATGGTCGGCATGGAGGTCGGCAACGACGACGGCCCGGATCCCGACCTCCGCGACCGGATCATCGACCTGGCGTTCCACCGGGGCCTGCTGCTCCTGCCCTGCGGGCCGAGCACCCTGCGGTTCTGCCCGCCCTTGTGCCTGACCGCCGAACAGGTTCAAATCGGCCTGGGATTGCTGGCGCAGACGCTCGGGGATCTCGGCACGCGGCCGTGAGAAGTCTCGTCTCCAAGGCATCTATTCGGATGGAGGATCCATCATGGCCACGGCATCTTCGACTCCGGTCGCTCCGTCCTTCAACTGGAAACGCTACCCCGAGGCCGAGGCCCTGGTCGGGGCCCTGCTCGATCGGGCGATTGATGGCAGCCGATTCCTCGGCGACCTCAAGCAGAAAATGCTCTCCGAGACCAGCACGAGGCTCGCGGACTGGGTGGATTATCTGGTCGTGACCGACCGACCCGGGCTGAACGTCCGCGTGCTGGACGCCGATTTTGCCAAGAGCCCGATCCCCTTCGCCCTGGGGGCGACGGTCTACACGCACGAAGGGGGGATGTTCCCCCGGATCGTGGTCTGCTCGGGGGCCGGCCCCGAGATCCGAGAGGTCGGGATCAAGGTGGAGTCGGTGGCCGATTTTTCGCGGGCCCACGACC
>JANOBY010000583.1:0-6481 GCA_031411935.1 Planctomycetales bacterium
AAAACAAATTCTTTCATCTGCGACCATCTGCGTCATCTGCGGATGGTTCCTCTTCTCTTCGGATCGATCGATGGCCAAGAAACCCCTGAATATCGGCGTGGTCGGCTACGGCTTCATGGGCCGGACCCACTCCAACGGCTACAAGCGGGTCAATGACTTCTTCGACCTCGAGTATCGCCCCGTCCTCAAGGCGGTCTGCGGGCGCTCGGAGGCGAATGCGAAGGCGTTCGCGGAGAAGTGGCAGTACGAGTCGTACGAGACAGACTGGCGCAAGCTCGTGGCGCGTCCCGACATCGACGCCATCGACATCTGCACGCCCAACGACTCGCACGCCGAGATCGCCATCGCCGCGGCCGAGGCCGGCAAAATGGTCCTCTGCGAGAAGCCCCTGGCGCGCGACATGAAAGAGTCGCTGCCCATGGTCCAGGCCGTCGAGAAGGCCGGCGTGGCCAACACGGTATGGTACAACTACCGCCGCGCCCCGGCCGTGACCTTCGCCAAGCAGCTGATCGACGAGGGCCGCCTGGGCAAGATCTTCCACTATCGCGCCAACTTCCTCCAGGACTGGACCATCTCGGCCGACCTCCCGCAGGGAGGCGCGGGGCTCTGGAGGCTTGACGCCGCCGCCGCGGGATCGGGCGTGACGGGCGACCTGCTCGCCCATTGCATCGACACCGCTCTCTGGCTCAACGGCTCGATCACGAGCGTCACGGCGATGACCGAGACGTTCGTGAAGGAGCGCAAGCACACCCTCACGGGCAACGTCGAGCCGGTCAAGATCGACGACGCCTGCGCCTTCCTATGCCGGTTCGCCAACGGGTCGCTCGGCCTGTTCGAGTCCACCCGCTACTCCCGAGGCCACAAGGCGCTCTACACCTTCGAGATCAACGGCGAAAAGGCCTCGATCAAGTGGGACCTCCACGACCTGCACCGCCTCCAGTACTTCGAGTACGGCGATGAAGGCGCTCTGCGAGGCTGGCGGTCGATCCACGTGACCGACAGCGACCACCCCTACATGAAGAACTGGTGGGTGCCGGGCCTGCAGATCGGCTACGAGCACACCTTCGTGCACCAGGTCGCCGACTTCCTCAAGAACCTTGAGGACGGTAAGCCCACCAGCCCGACCTTCCGCGAGGCCCTCGAAACGGCCGCCGTTTGCGACGCCGTGCTCGACTCCGCCGAGCTGGGTCGATGGGAGACGGTGGCGACGTCCTGATCTGCCGATGGAAGGCTGCCCGCCAGGGCACCAGGAAGAGCAGAGCCTGATCTGGATCTGTTCCTCTCGGTGCCCTTATGCGGTTGAAATTCGCCCCGAACCCCTTCAGGATGGGCTCGAAGCATGAGACGAGATCCTGGTTCGAGGATCGCCCTCTACGAGCTCATGCTTCTCATTGCGGGGGCCGGGCTGGGGTTCTGGCTGATCCTGCCGTCGTTGAAGGAAAAGGGGCAGATCGGTGACCCCGGGGGCGTGATCGGGGTCATCACGTTCACCTTGGGCGGCCTCTCGCTCGTGGGCGTGCCCTTGCTGTTGTGGGAGCGCAGGCGGGAGAAGAGGCCCTGGGGCGCGGGGCGGTTTTCCTGGTTCACCCAGGGCACGGCGGCGTGGCTCATGTGGCCGCCGATCGTTTACGGGCGGGTGCGCGGGGTCCGTAGCGACTCGTCGGTCTGTTACCTGTACGGCACGCCGCTGATGGCCGTGTTCGTGGCCCTCACGCTCCTGAGCGGCGGGTGGTTCCGCAAGAGGAAGCGCAAGGCCCTGTGGAGGTCATGGCGGGAGCGGTTCGGATTGGCCTTGGCCCTGGTCTGGGCGTGCCTGGGCCTGTATCTTCTCTCGATGTTCTACCGCGAAGATTTTGGACGATGACGGGTCGGCTCACGTAAGGAACTCTCCATGAAGATTGGCATGAACCTGCTGCTGTGGACCGACATGGTCACCCCCGAGCACGACGCCCTGCTCGAACAGATCAAGGCGATTGGCTTCGACAGTGTGGAGGTCCCGATCTTCGACACGAGCGACCTCGCCCCCTACAAGCGACTGGGTGACCGCCTGAAGAGCCTGGGCCTGGGCGCCACGGCCGTGACCGTCATGAGCCCCGAGACCAACCCGATCTCGCCCGAGAAGGCGATCCGCGACGCCGCCGTGGCGCACCTGGACCGCGTGCTCGAGTGCGCCCAGCAGTTCAACTGCGAGATCCTTTGCGGCCCCACGCACTCGGCCATCGGCGTGTTCAGCGGCAACGGGCCGACCGAGGACGAGTTCAAGGCGGGCGTCGAGACCCTCCAGCGTGCCGGAGAGAAGGCCCAGAGCCGCGACATCATGATCGCGACCGAGTACCTCAACCGCTTCGAGATCTACTTCCTCACGACCGCCGCGCAGGCCAGCCGGTTCGTGAAGGCCGTGAACCACCCGTACGTGAAGATGATGTACGACAGCTTCCACGCCCACATCGAGGAGAAGAACCAGGCCGCCGCCATCGCCTCGTGCGCCGGCGAGACCATCCACGTCCACGTGTCGGAGAACGACCGCGGGGTGCCGGGTACGGGCCAGGTCGATTGGGACTCGTACTTCGCCGGGTTCAAGGCGTCGGGCTACGAGGGCTACTTCACGATCGAGGCCTTCGGCCGCGCCCTGCCCGCTCTGGCCGCCGCCACGAAGGTGTGGCGTGACCTCTTCCCCGACCCCATGGGCCTCTGCCGGGACGGGTATTCCTTCATCAAGCAGAAGACCGGCAAGTAATCGTCACTCAAGCCTGGGGACTCCTCGCCATGATGCTTCTCGTCCGGACGGTCGCCCTGCTTGCCCTTCTGGGGGCGAACCTGGCCCGTGCGCAGCAGACTCCATCGGCTACGCCGAACCAGGCGAACGCGCGTCCGGCGATGAAGCCCCAGCCTCGTCCCAACGGCCAGAGGGTCAAGGTCGATCCCAAGCTGGTCACGGTGGACGACGGCGATACGGTGTCGATCCACTGGGGCGAGAACGACGACGAGATCGTGCGGATCCTGGGCATCGACTCGCCCGAGACCCGTCACGATGAGCACAACATTCCCATGGATCAGGCGTTCGGACTGGAGGCCAGGGCCTTCGCCATGGGAGCCTTCTCGGCCGCGACCGAGGTTGAGCTACTTCGTTGTTCAACGCTCGACCCTTACGCGCGTACGCTAGGCTACCTGTTCATCAACGGGAAGAACTACTCGTTGATGATCGTCAACGCGCACCTGGCCGAGGAGAGCGTCACGCGATACGGCGATAATGGCCTGCCCGCCGAGGCATCCGAGGTCCTCAAGGCCGCCAGGGCCGCGGGCCCCACACCGTTCGAGCCTCCGGGGCTGTTCCGCAACCGGATGCGCGAGCTGACGACCTTCCGGAAGCTCGGGACCCCCGCGCCGAAGTAAGCAATCAGCCGGTCGAGGCGCGTCGGCCGAGGATCTTGGCATCGGATTCGTGAGGGAAGGGGAACGATCCCTTTCACTCATGTTGTTCCGATCGCCCCGAGATCCTTGCCATGGCAATCCATTCCGAACACGCCGCCCAGGACGAGAATTCGCCGCCCACATCGTCGGCCTTGCGGCTGATCGCGATCGTCGTCTTCTTCACGGCGGTGTACTTCCTCGCGAGCGTGCTCGTCCCGTTCCTGTTCGCCCTGGTGCTGGCGATCGCGCTGGCACCGCTTGCGGGGTACTTCCAGAAACGGGGCCTGGGGCGCACGTTCGCGAGCCTGCTGTGCATGATGCTGGTCGCCGGCTTTCTGGTGGGCACCGCCGCGATCATCGCTTACCAGGCCGGGACGATGGTCCAGAAGGGGGATCAGTACGTGGATCGGCTCGGAGCCCTCTCGGCGCGAATGGTCCGGGCTGTGGGGGGAGATCAACTGCTCGAATCCCTGACCGTCTCGGGCGAATCCGAGCAGAAACCCGCGGGAGACGCCGAGAAGGGATCCGAGGCTGGCGGCGATATCCTGGTCGCGAAGGCAAAGGACGAGCTGCGCAAGGATGCCCGCGAGATCAGCCGCTGGGCGATGACCGGCCTGGGCGGGGTGCTGGGCGGGGTGGCCGGGGTCGTGCTCTTCCTGGCATTCCTCTTCTACATGCTCCAAGGGCGCGACGAGTGGGTCGAGCGCCTGAAGAAGACCGCCGAGGGGTTGGGGATGAAGCCTCGCCATCGCGAATTCTCGCACGTGGCGAGCGAACTCGGCTCGTACCTGAAGACCCTGGCCATGGTGTCGGGCACCTACGCCGTGGTGATCTCCCTGGTCCTCTGGCTGATCGGCGTGCCGCAGCCTCTGCTCTGGGGCGTGCTGACGGCCCTGCTCGAGGTGATCCCGTTCTTCGGCCCGGTTGCCGCCGCCACCTCCCTACGCTCGCGGCCCTGGGAGCCGGAGATGCGCTCTGGCGACCGGCGGCCGTGGTCGGGCTGTTTCTCTTGCTCCAGACGATCGAAGGCTACGTGATCGCCCCGCTGCTCTACGGCAAGGCGGTCAACATCGAGCCCGTGACCGTGTTGCTGGGCGTCCTGTTCTTCGGGTTCCTGCTCGGTCCCGCCGGGCTGGCACTCGCCATGCCGTTAATGATCCTGCTGCGAGGCGTACTGATCATCTCTCCGGACACTCCCGCGCTCGACGCCCTGTCGGATGCAGGCAAGTCGCCGGAGAAGTCCTCCTGAGATCCGCCGTCTTACTGGACCTGGATCGCGAAGTACATCTTGAGGCCCGGCGGCGAGGTGCGGCGGTCGAACATGAGGCCGAGGAACAGGCCGGGCGCCACCTCGCGAAGCTCGTCGCGATAGGGGGCGTAGAGCCTGGACGTCTGCCCGTAGTCCAGGATGATCGCCGGGTTCCCGTCTCGCCAGCTAGGGCCGTAAGAGACGTCGGCCCTCACGGCCTTCACGCCGAAGAAGCGGTTCACCGACGACCGTCCGTCGGCATCGAAGACCTTGCCTTGCCAGGCGACCACCGCCCCCCTGGAGATTACGGGGCCAAGCCGGGTACCGGGGCGAAGGATCGCGCGGCCCTTCACGCGGCCGGTGGGGATGGTGCCAGGGACCGCCTGTGCGTAAAGCGCTTCGAGTTGCCCCGGCGTGAGCTGGTTCAGATCGTTAAGCGTGGAGATCACCGGGCCGGGCTCCTGGGCATGGACCGAGTTGGCCACGAGGGCCAGGGCGCAGAACCCGGAGAATCCCCACGATCGCGAGATTTGACCTGTCATTGACCGGCTCCTGCAACGCCCGAATCCCCGCCTCAATCTGGGGTATCGGCGAGTTGCGGAGCCGGCATGAGGGCCTCAGGCATCGAGGGCGACGGTCACGGTCTTCATCTCGGTATAGTTGTCCAGAGCCTTCTCGCCCAGTTCGCGGCCGATGCCGCTGGACTTGAAGCCTCCGAACGGGGCGGCGGCGTCGAACACGTCGTAGCAGTTGACCCACACCGTGCCCGCGCGGACGCGATTGGCGATGGTGTGTGCCTTGCCGATATCGCGGGTCCACACGGCGGCGGCCAGCCCGTAATCGGTGGCGTTCGCCCTCGCGATGACTTCTTCGATGTCCTTGAACTTGATGACCGAGAGGACCGGGCCGAAGATTTCCTCCTGCGCGATCTTCATCGAGTCCTGCACGTCGGCGAACACCGTGGGCTTCACGAAGAAGCCGCGGTCGCCGAACCGCTCGCCGCCGGTCACGCAGCGGGCGCCCTGCTGGAGGCCGTGCTCGATGTACTCGATCGTCTTGTCGAACTGGGCGCGGTCCACCTGCGGCCCCATCTCGGTCGCGGGGTCGAACGGATCGCCGAGGCGGCGCTGGCCGACCTTCTCGCCGAGCCTCTGCACGGTCTCCTCGTACACCGAGTCCTGCACGAACAGTCGGCTGCCGGCGCAGCAGCACTGTCCCTGGTTCAGATAGAGGCCCAGGATCGCGCCATCGACGGCGGCCTCAAGGTCGGCGTCGGCGAAGACGATGTTGGGGCTCTTTCCGCCCAGCTCCAGCGTGATCCGCTTGAAGCTGTCGGCGGCGTTCCGCATGATCAGGCGGCCGATCTCGGTCGAGCCCGTGAAGGCGATCTTGTCCACGCCTCGGTGCTTGACCAGGGCGTCGCCCGCGGTCTCGCCGAAGCCCGGCACGATGTTGATCACCCCCTCGGGGAACCCGGCTTCGAGGGCCAATTCGCCCATGCGCAGGCACGAGAGCGGCGTCTGCTCGGCGGGCTTCATCACGATCGTGCACCCGGCGGCGAGGGCGGGGCCCCACTTCCAGGCCACCATGAGCATCGGGAAGTTCCACGGGATGATCTGACCGGCCACCCCGACGGGCTCCTTGCGGGTGTAGCTGAAGAAGTTGCCGCGGATGGGCAGGGTCTGGCCGTGGATCTTGTCGGCCCAGCCCGCGTAGTAGCGCAGGCAGTCGATCACCAGGGGCAGGTCGCCGTGACGGCTCTCGGAGATCGGCTTGCCGTTGTCCAGGGTTTCAAGCTCGGCAAGCGAGTCAACGTTTTTC
>JANOBY010000584.1:0-8793 GCA_031411935.1 Planctomycetales bacterium
GATCCCCGCCCAGGACCTGCTCAACTGGTTCGCCACCACCTGGTTCCTGTTCGGATCGCTCCAGCCGATGGGGTTCACGGAGCCCGCGCCCGAGCAGGAGCGTCGGGCCTACGCCGACCTCATGGTGGCGGCGGCCGAACGGCTCTACCTGATGGAGAACGGAAAGAAGCCCGAGGGCATCGAGGCGCTCGTCCCCCGCTACCTCAAGGCGATCCCCCCCAGCCATGCCCCGGCCCCCCCGCCTGCCGAGGAGCCTTGAGGAAGAGGTTTCACGCAGAGACGCGGAGAGTTTTCAGGCCCAACTCGTTCCCATGCTCCGCGTGGGAATGCCGTCTTCGAGGCTCCGCCTCGGCCTTCCCGGTTGGCGAATCCTGGGGCCAGGGCGGCTGCCGATCGCGGACCACGCAGAGCGTCGCGGACGGCAATCCCACGCGGAGCGTGGGAACGAGTGAGATTCTGTCTTCTCCGAGTCCTCTGCGTGAAACTCCTCGACCAACATCAGGCCGGGGGCTTCAAGACGTCCCCAAGCCATCGGGCCACGCGGTCGGCCAGCGGGTCGCCTCCCCGTTCGAAAACGTCCGCATGTCCGGCGCCTTCGACTTCGATGACCTCGACGGTCCCGGCGAAGGCGTTTGCCAGCGCGATCACCTGGTCGGGCGGGCACACGGGGTCGGCGGTCCCGTGGAGGATCATCGCGGGGGTCGCGATCGACCGGGCGACCTCGATCGGCCTCGGGTGCCGGAGCGACACGCCCGCGATCCGGCCCGCCCTCGCGAGCATGGGGGCGGCGAACCATCCCGGCACCTTCAGCCGGCCCAGGATGGCGGTCACGGCGGAGTGGAGGTCGGCGTAGGGGGCCTCGAGCACGACCGCCGCGACCCTCGGGTCCTCGGCCACCCGTCCCGCAATCGCCGCGCCCATCGAGCGGCCCCAGACCACGACCACGCCCGAGTCCCGGGATGCCATGGCGTCCAGCCACGCCCGGGTGTCGTCGGCCTCGAACCCCCCGAAGGCGGTGTGGTGGCCTCCGCTCTCGCCCCTCGCCCGCGAGTCCACCAGGGCCACGCCCCAGCCCCGCTCGGCCATGGCCAGGGCGCGGCCCCTCATGCCCGAGCGGTCCTCGCCGAACCCGTGGAGGAAGAGGATCGTGCCCACACACGGGGTGGATACGTTCGCGGGGAGCCTCGCCCCGCGGAGCCTCGCCCCGCGGAGCCTCGCGCCGTCGGGGGCCCGGGCCTCGATCGGGGTCCAGGGCAGGGGGTCGGGCCCGCGATCCGTGCGCCCTCGTCCGGGGACGAGCAGTGACCACGCCCCCCAGTGCACCACGGCCGCGGCCCCGCAAATCGCCAGGCCGAGGACCACGCCGAGCACCGCCAGTGCCACCCGCCCCGCGGTCCACGTGGGCTCGGGGGCGGGGCCGTCGAGGAACCCGACCACGCCCAAAAGGATCGGGTCGAACTCGACCCGCACGGCCCCCCGGCTCCATGTGCGATCGACGGGCAACTCGCGCTGTTCCAGCAGCGTTAACGCGTCGCGCGCGGAGGGCGGGGGCCTCCTCTGGCTCACGACCACGCGGCCGGGGTCGGCCCACCGGGAGAACCACTCGGGGTTGGCGGCGCGGGCCCCGTGGTGCGGCGAGAGCATGACCTCCGGCCGAGGCGCCTCCCCCTGGGCCAGCGCCGCGAGCCCCGGGCCTTCCAGGTCGCCGGTCAGGAGGGCATGCTCGCCGTTCTGGCCGAGATCCAGGACCACGCTGCGGGCGTTGTCGGGCGCCTGGGGCATCCAGCCTCGGGGCGGGTGGAGCACCCGGGCGCGGGCCGATCCGCCGAGGTCGAGCGCATCGCCGGCCACGAGTTCGCGCACGGGGATGCCTCGCGAGCGGACGTTATCCAGCAGGGCGAGGGCCTCGGGATTGGCCGGGGCGTCGAATCCGGGGGGCACGCAGACCTCCCCCACGCGGAAGCGGTCGAGGAGGTCGGGCAGCCCATTGAAATGATCGGAGTCGGCGTGGCTGAGGATCACGCGATCGACCCGCGAGATGCCGCGCGACCAGAGCGCGGGGGCCACCACCCGGCGGCCGATCCGGGGGTCGCGCATCTTGCCGCAATCGTAGAGGAGCACGCGGCCGTCGGGGCCCTGGACGACCACGCTCAGGCCGTGATCGACCGCCAGGACCTCGGCCTCGAGCGCCGCCGGATGCCACGGCACGAGCCCCGCCAGGCCCAGGCCCAGGGTCGCGGCGAACAGCGCCCTCCACGCCCATCTCCGCCCCTTCCACGCCCAGAAGCTCGCCACGGCCGCCAGCACCAGGGCCGCGTAAAACAGCCCCAGCAGGAACGTCGGCGGGCCCGGGACGAACGTGTGCCCGGACCGCACCGATTGCCCCCAGAGGACGAGGTTCTTGGTGATCCGCAGGAGCCACTCGCAGATCCACGCCGAGGGCGTCGCGAGCGGGGCCCAGATCGGGGCCAGCACCAGGGTCACGCCCGCGGCCAGCAGGGCTCCCGAGGTGATCGGGATCAGCGGGATGTTCAGCAGGATGGCGATCGGCGAGCGGAGGTGGAACCACCACTGGACCAGGGGCTCGGCCGCGCACCAGACCACCAGGGACGCCACCGCGTTCAGGCCCGTCCACGCGGCCCCGCGGCGCAGGAGCTTCTTCCACCACGGGGCGAGCCGGCGTTCGAGCTGGTTCAGGGCGATGTCGGGGTATTCGGGGCCCATGCGGGTCGGCGGGACCTCGTGGACGAGGGAGGGATACGGGGCCGGGACGCCCAGGCATCTTAGTGCGGGCGTGACCAGCCACAACAGGGCAAACACGCAGAGGAACGAGAGCTGGCACCCCGCGTCGAACAGGTTCGCCGGGTTCAGGGCTAGCGTGGCGATCGCCGCCATGGCCAGCAAGCTCGGGGGCTTCCCGCACCGGTCGCACCACCCCGCCACGCCGAAAAGCAGGGTCATCGCGGCCGACCGCACGACCGACGGCGTGAGCCCCACGAGCACCGCATAGGCGACCGTGCCCCCCACGACAATCGCCATGGCGGGCTTCTCGGGCAGCCCCGCGAGCCGAAGCCACGCGAGCAGGAACCACGAAAGCAGGTGCATATGAAGCCCCGAGATCGCGAGCAGGTGCGTGGTGCCGGTCCGGGCGAAGGCGTCGTTCACGTCGGGGTCCACGGCCTCGCGCTGGCCCAAAAGCAGGGCCGCGGCCAGGGCCCCCACGTCGGGATCCAGCCCCGTGACCAGCAGGTCGCGGCTCCGCGTGCGCATGAGGCCCGTCCAGCGGTCGAACGCCCGGGGGGAGCCCTCGGGGTCGCCCCACACGCCGCCCGCGTCGCCCACGCTCAGGCGAAGGCGGATCCCCTCGGCGCGCGAGCGGTCGCGGCGGTCGGACTCGCCCGGGTTGCGCGGGGCGGCGACCTCGCCCAGCGAGCCGGTCGCGAACATGGGGTCGCCCGAGGCCAGGTCCGGACGCTGGCCCGAGATCACCACGAGCACCCGCCCCGAGGCCCGCCTCCACGCCCTCCCGTCGGAGATCGCCGTCACGTCCATGGCCGTGAGCGTGCGGCCCGGGTCGTCGGCGAACTCGCCGGGCACCACCCGCGGAGGCTCGACGATCACCCCGCGGACCCACGCCGGGCGGGGCGTGACCCAGTCGCCCCGCGCCAGGTCGTCCTCCCCCAGGTCCGTCCACCGCGAGTGGTGCCAGCCCGCCCCCACGGCCGCGAAGGCCAGCAAGAGCCGGACCCCCTCGCCGGGACTCGCCAGCCCGATCAGGGCCGCCGCCAGGGCCAGGACGCCCCACGCGAAGGTCGAGACCTGCGGCCCGAACCGATCGACCACGATCCCCAGGATCAGCCCGACCGCCGCCAGGGTCACGGGCGCATCGAACCGCCCCGGTCGAGCGCCGGGGGCGACGGACTCGGTCATGGAAGGGCGCCCGGCGGTCGAGGAAGCGTCTCCGCGGCCACATCGCCGCGAAGAGGACACGACCACCTTATCAGATCCCGACACGCCGACCAACGCCCTCGACGCCCCGTTTCCAGGGCGATTTCGCCGGTCTCTTCGCGACATGAGCCGAGGGCGGCGTCCGGTCCCGGGCAGGACGTCCCATGCTCGCGAGGGAAACCGCAAACTCGCCGCGGCCCGCGGGGGCGTCTTCCCAATCCGGCCCGCCCTCCTCCATAATTGGGGTGTCGATCGAAAGGGCCCGTCGCGACGGTGGCGCAGGGCCGGGCTTCGGGCTCGATGCGTTGATGAGTTCTTCCGAGATCATCGCCGGGGTTCGCGACGACCGGGTCCCTCCCGGCGATCGGGAGTCCCTCGCCCGGCTGTTCTCCCGGCATCGCGAGGGCCTCAGGCGCTGGGTCGAGTTCCGGCTCGACCCTCGGGTGGGCGCGCGGATGTCGGCGTCGGACGTGATGCAGGAGGTGTATCTCGCGGCCGAGCAGCGGCTGGAGCACTTCCAGACGCTCCCCGACATGCCGTTCCGCGTGTGGATCCAGCTCATCGCGGGGCAGAGGCTCGTGGAGATCCATCGCCGCCACCTCGGGGCGCAGGCGAGGAGCGTGGCGCGGGAGTTCTCGATCGATCGCGGGGGCTCGCCCGACACGCGGGCCGGCCTCGGCGGTGCGATCGCCGGCGACCTCACCTCGCCCAGCCTCGCGGCCATGAGGCACGAGGCCATGGGCGTACTCCAGCGGGCGATCGAGGCCATGGACCCGCTGGACCGCGAGGTCCTCTCCCTCCGCCATTTCGACGAGCGCACGAACGACGAGGTGGCGCAGATCCTGGGCATCCCCCGGGGCACGGCCAGCAAGCGCTATGTGCGTGCGTTGACGAAGCTGCGCGCGGCGCTCGAGCACGTCCCCGGGCTGATCGACTCCCTCTGACGCAGGACATTCCCCGACATGCCACCGCAGCCGCAGCCCCAAACGCAGCCGCTTCTTGACGACGAACGCGACCCCGTGGACGTGCTCGCCGAGCAATTCGCGGCCCTTTGTCGGGGCATCCATACGCCGACGGTCGAGACCTTCGCGGCCGCGCATCCCGACCATGCCGACGCCCTGCGGGCGCTCTTGCCCGCCGTGTCGTTCCTCGAGCGTACGCGGTTCCTGTCCAGGTCGGGCGCGGCCGTCACGTCCCCGGCGCGGGTCCCCGAGCATCTGGGCCGGTACCGGATCGTCGAGGAGATCGGCCGGGGCGGGATGGGGATCGTGTACGAGGCCGCGGACGACCTCCTGGGGCGTCACGTGGCCGTGAAGATCCTGCCCCGCCACGCGATCGCCGACCCGAAGGCCAGGAAGCGGTTCGCTCGCGAGTCCGCCGTCTTCTCCCACCTGAATCATCCCCACATCGTCGCCGTGTACGATCTCGGCGAATGCGACGGGATCGCTTTTTTCGTGATGGAGTTGATCGACGGGACGAGCCTCGATCGCCTCATTGAGGCCGATGCCGACGCCATGCCTTCGCTCTCGCCGCGTGAGGTTCGCGAGCGGAGCCGGTGGGTCGCGGGGCTCGGGTTGCAGGCGGCCGACGCCCTGGCGTATGCGCACTCGCGCGGGGTCTTGCACCGCGACATCAAGCCCGCCAACCTCCTGCTCGACGGCCACGCGGCCATGAAGCTCGCGGACTTCGGGCTGGCCAGGTTGTGCGACGACCTCACCATCACGGGCTCGACGGAGTTGCCCGGCACGCTCCGATACGTCGCCCCCGAGACCCTGCGCAAGGAAGGCGACGCCCGCAGCGACGTGTACAGCCTGGGCCTCACGCTTTATGAGCTTCTGGTCGGACGCGCCGCGTTCACCGAGACCGACCGCATCCGCCTTTTGCGCGAGGTGCAGGAGAGCCGGCCGATCCCGCCGAGGACCCTCCTGCCGGCGATCCCCCGCGACCTGGAGACGGTCCTCTTGAAGGCCATGGCCCGGGACCCCTCCGAGCGGTACGAATCGGCCGCGGCGCTGGGCGAGGACCTGCAGCGGTTCCTCGACGATCGATCGATCGCGGCGCGACGGCCGTCGCCGGGCGAGCGCCTGGTGCGCCTGGTCCGGCGCAACCCGCTTCCGTCGAGCCTGGCCGCCTCGACCGTGCTCTTCGCCCTGATCGCCGCCTATTTCTTGAGGCTCTACGTGATCGCCCCGAGGAGGCCGCGCCCCGAGGACCTCGGCCCCCCGGTCGCCCAGGGAGGAGCCCTTCGCGGCCCCGAGCCTCGGCCCCAGGATCGACGGCCCAGGCCGGATCGCGGCCGCAGCGGGCCCCGGATCGGCCCGCATAGGGTCCCCATCGAAACGCTCGCGGACGACCCGACTGACCGGCCGTTCCCCCCTCCCCGCAGGCCCCCTCCGCC
Organism: Planctomycetales bacterium; assembly: GCA_031411935.1. Taxonomy (GTDB): domain Bacteria; phylum Planctomycetota; class Planctomycetia; order Isosphaerales; family Isosphaeraceae; genus JAQGHR01. Next base: position 6,347 of record JANOBY010000584.1, read on the forward strand.
CCCGCGGGCCGATTGACGCCCGCTCGACGCACGGAAAAATCCGCGGGGCTCGGCGGAATCTCGGTCGATGGGCGGTCCTGACCTACGTTTCCCTCAGTGGCGACCTGTCGCGAACCTGCCGGTCCCGGTCGGACCTGGCGCGGGCGGGGTCGATTTTTCTGTGCTGGACGGGAGATTCACCATGTCGGTCCGTACCGTTTTCCTTCCCGGTTGGCGGGGCCTGAGCGTGCTCGCCGGCGCGGGGCTCGTGGGCCTGCTCGCCTCGACGGCCCCCGCGCAGGACCCCGAGAAGCCCGGCCCCGAGCCCAGGGCCGAGGGACGCCGCGGCGAAGGCCCCCCGCCGCGACGAGGGCCCGGCGGCCAGCGCGGGCCGCGCCGAGGCGGCGAGGAGACACCCCCGGGCGGCCCGGTGCCTCCCCCTCCGCCGCACGGCCCGCCCCCGGACCGGGTGTTCAAGGCCCTGGACGTTGACGGCGACGGCGTGCTCTCGGAGAAGGAGATTCAGGGCGCCTCGAAGGCCCTGATGGCGCTGGACGACGACAAGGACGGCAAGCTCTCGGAAGCCGAGCTCTTCCCGCCCCACCCCGAGGGCGGACCGCCGCCGGCCGACAAGCCACCCGGCGAAGGCCCGCCCCGAGCGGGACGAGGCCGAGGCCCCGGAGGCCCCGAAGGCGGCCCCCCGCCCGGAGGAGGCCCCGGACGAGGAGGACGCCGTCGCCCGGGCCCGCCCGGAGGCGAGGCCGGCGGGCCTCCGCCCCGAGGCTGACCCGCCCCGCAGGTCCCACCCGAGCCCCGCGGCCCCACCGGATGACGATGGGGCCGATCGCGGCTCTCGATTCCTGGAACCAAAGTCCCCGTGGAGCGCGTGCCCCACGGGGAAACGAGCGGAAGGCCGCTCTCGCAGCAAATTCCGGCGATCCAGCCCCCCCGTGGAGGGGGCATCCCCACGGCCATATCTCGATTTATCGACCGTGAGGCCCGCCATGCGGAGGCGGAATCTCCACGCTTGAGGCCGCTCACTTCGTCAGGTCGCGGGACTCGATGCGGTCGAACTCGGCGCGGATGCTCCCGACCTCGCCAACGTGGATGATCCCGGTCATGAGGGGGACGAGGTCAAAGTCGACGGGAATCCGCAGGTACGGCAGAGGCAGGTTCGCGCCTCGTCGCGAGGCCCATCGCGCGTCGCAATCACGACGCTCCAGCGGGTGGTCTGGAACCGCTTCATCGCGGGCTCGGTCAGCTTTCTCTGATCACGATCGTCCATGCCGACGATGGTAGGGATGACGGAGAGAACATGCGCCGAAAAAATCCCTCGTTCGTCCCCACGCTCTTCGTGGAAATGCCGTCCTCGCCGCTCGTCGTCTCACCAGCCGGCGAGGCCCATCGGGCTTCCTCTCCGGGAACGCCGCCATGCCCGGCCCGTCTGCTGTAGCTCCTGGTTCGGCGTATGCGGCTCACCCGTGTCGGACCCGCCACCTGTACCACACGAGCGTGGCGAGCATGGCCGCCCACGGGATCAGGAGCAGCGGCAGCCCGACCCACTTCGGCACCTGCGAATATGCCCAAATGCACGGCCTGAGCAGCAGCCCCGACACCACCATGCCGGCCATCAGCCCGAGGTAGCCTGTGGGGAAGTTAAACGCCACCTGCAAGCCCTCCGTCTCGCGCAAAGCCCGGCGCCGCCCAGGCCATGCATCCGGGACAGCCTAACCGCCCCCGCCGTCGGCTCCGGCGTCCCCCACCGCCTGCTCGCCGACTTCCAGAACGGCCTGCAACCGGCGTAGCCGTGCATGGGTCACCGCCGCCAGATCGAGACGCCCGACCAGTTCCTCGATGACGTGGACCAGGAGGGTCCTGAACTGGTCGAATTGCGGGCTGTTCCTCGATTTCGCCTCGGCAAGGCGTGCGAACGGCCACAGGACCGGCCGCAGCACGCCGCACACCTCGGCCCCGAGCCACAGGTCGAGGCCCGCCGCCGGCCGGCACCACGGCAACCCGGCCTGCGCGACCAACACGTTGCCCCAAACCAGCGCGGTCGCACCCAGCCCACCGGGAGGGTGGCCAAGTTGCTCATAGTCGAGGTAGTCGAGGGCGTGGATATCGGCCAGGGCCCCGGCGAACGTCGCCCCGCGATCCGGCATCGCGTGGAACGAGTCCCAGTGCGAGCGGTAGGCCCGGCCGGCCGCGGCGACGGCGGCCAGGTCATCCACGGTCGCTGCCGCGAAGTCTTCCACCACACGGTGCTCCTGCCGAAGAGCTTGGGGCCTGGACGACCGAGGACACTGGGTGCCACTGGTGGCGTGTCCACCAGTGGGTTCGACCCGGCCCGGAGCACTGGTGGGCAAGCCACCAGTGGCACCCGGATACTCATGCTGGCCCCGGATCAAGGTTGCCCTCAGCGAGGGGCGAGCTTGTGGATCTTGCCGTCGAAGGCGAGGATGTAGAGC
>JANOBY010000585.1:0-10435 GCA_031411935.1 Planctomycetales bacterium
ACTTCGGGCCCGCCGATCGCGACGAGGCCCTTCGGGACGCCGTGCGCGTGGTCGTGGACGAGCAAGTTCGCGCTGGGATCGACATCGTGACCGACGGCGAGATGCAGCGCGTCGATTTCAACCTCGGCTTCTACGATTACATCCAGGGGCTCGAACGCCTGCCCACGGCCCGAAAGCTCGGAGCCCCGGCCCACGACCAGCGCAGCAAGTACCGCTGCGTGGCGGAGCTGACCGCCCCGCACGGCCTGGGCACGGTCGAGGAGTACGGCCGTTTCCGCGAGATCTCGCAAGCCCCGACCAAGATGCCCGTGCCCGGCCCGTTCACGCTGGCCGGATGCATCGCGGGCGGGGAGGTCTACGGTGACCGTCAGGCCGTGACCGAGGCCCTGATCCCGATCGTGAACCACGAGCTCAAGGTGCTGGTCGAGGCGGGCGTGACCTTCCTGCAACTGGACGAGCCGAGCTTCGCCTGCCACCCCGACAACCCGGACTATTTCCTCGACGTGATCGCCCGAACGGTCGAAGGCGTGGACGCCTACATCAGCATGCACATGTGCTTCGGCAACTACCGGGCCAGGGCCGTGGGCTGGCGATCGTACCGGCCCCTGTTCCCGCACATCGGCCGGGCAAAGGTGAATCAGCTCGCGCTGGAGTTCGCGAGCCGGGAGATGGCAGAAATCGAGCTCCTGCGGGAGCTTCCCGAAACAATGCACGTGGCCGTGGGCCTGGTGGACGTGAAGAACACCTGGATCGAGCCCGAGGCGTTGGTTGCGGATCGCCTGCGTGCCGTCCTCAAGCTCATCGACCCGGCCCGCGTGTCGGTCACGCCGGATTGCGGGTTCTCGCAGACGGCGCGTCATGTGGCGGTCGGAAAGGCGAAGGCGATGGCGGGAGGGGTCGGACTGGTCAGGACGGAGATCGGGGCCGCGTCATGAACGGGATCAAGCTGCCGATTTGGGGGTTGATGGGGATGGTGGCGTTGGTGGCGATGGGGGCGTTCGCCCTGCGATCGCCCTCGCCGCTGATAGCCTCGGCCGCGTTCACGTTCGCGGCGACGGTCCTGATCTTTGCAACGCTCTCGGCGATTCGTGGCCCTTCGCAGACGTTCTGGCTGGGATTCGCGGTCGTGGGGTGGATCTACTGGTTCCTCGCCTTCGGGCCCCATGCGGGGCCGCCCGCTCGGCCCATGTTGCTCACGTCCCGATTGCTCGACGAGGTGTATCAATGGCACTTCCGGGAGGTTGGCGGGGCCGGCCCTCAGTTTATGGGGGGGATGGGCCCGGGGCCTCCCGAATGGTCCCTGGAAGCGGGCGACGTCGAAGCCCACCACCTCTCGTGGGACTGGCAACGGTTCCAACGCATCGGCCATTCCCTGAGCGTAGTGGTTCATGGGATCGGAGGCGGACTGATCCTCATGGTGTTGGACGCCCGGGGTCGGCGCAAGCGTTCTGCCTGACCTGAGAGCGTGATCAGGTAGGGGGGCGTTCCTGCCCGCAGATTGACTTTCGACGGGCGGAGACGCCTTACTCAGGGGTTTGAGATCCCCGGAAACGACCCGATGTCCAAGCTCATCGTCCCGATCCTCCGCGGCCCAGAGCTCCTGACCGAGATCGCCTCCACGCATCCCGAGCGGGGCTCGCTCGCCATCTGGTGGCTCGGACAGAGCGGCTTTGTGATCAAGTCGCGTTTGGGCCTGATGGTCATCGACCCGTACCTGTCGGAACACCTCACGACCAAGTACGCCGAGACGAGCAAGCCCCACATCCGCATGACGGAGGCACCCTTTCGCGGGGCCGCGCTTTCCGCCGTGTCCCTCGTGCTCAGCAGCCACAAGCATTCCGACCACATGGATCCTGGGACACTTCCCGACCTCATGCGGGCGTCGCCCCAGGCGACCCTGATCGTGCCGTGTTCGCACTTCGAGCACGCTCGCGGCATGGGGATCGAGCATGAGCAGATGATCGCGATGGAGAGCGGCGACCTCCACGCCCAGAATGGTTTCCTGGTCCGCGCGATCCCCTCGGCCCACGAACAGCTCGACATGGACGACGACGGCCGCCACCTCTATTTCGGCTACGTGATCGAGGTGGACGGCCTGCGCCTCTATCACAGCGGCGACACGATCGTTTACGACGACCTGCCCGCATTCCTGGGCGACGACCCGTACGACATCCTGTTCCTGCCGGTCAACGGCCGCGACCCCGCTCGCGGCGTGGCGGGCAACATGACCGCCGCCGAGGCCGTGGACCTGGCGATCCGGATCCGCCCGCGATTCCTGGTGCCCCACCACTACGACATGTTCACGTTCAATACCGTGCCGATCGCCGACTTCGAACGAGAGGCGGTTCGTTTGCCCCGGGACGTCTCGGCGAGGCCTCTTCGGTGTGGAGAACGCTGGATCGTGACCCAGCGGGGTTGAAGAGGTTTGGAGCGGAGATCCCGGAAAATTCAAGGCCCGCGCCTTCCGACCTTCTCCCTCACCGCATCCGCAGGAAACGCAGATCCTTAGCCGGGTAGACCGCCGACGACACGCCCGGGATTTGCTAAACTGCGTGTCTCTTCCTCGGCTATGGCCAGGTATGTGCGAAATATCGACGGAGGCTCGGAACGTGGGCGTGACTCTCGGCATTGATATCGGGACATCCGGCACCAAGACGCTTGCCATCGACGAGACCGGCAAGATCCTCGCCAGCGCCTCGTCCATGTACCCGTGCGAGCACCCCAAGCCGGGCTGGTCCGAGCAGGACCCGGACCTCTGGTGGGCCGCCACGGTGGCCACGATCCGCGACGTCCTGTCCAAGGCCGAGCTCAAGCCCGCCGAGGTCACGGGCGTGGGGCTCTCGGGCCAGATGCACGGCTCGGTCTTCCTCGACGCCGACGGCCGCGTGATCCGCCGCGCCCTGCTCTGGAACGATCAGCGTACCGACGCCCAGTGCGCCGAGATCGAGGAGCGTGCCGGAGGCCGCGAGGGCCTGATCCGCATGGTCGCCAACCCCGCGCTCACCGGGTTCACCCTGCCCAAGCTGCTCTGGGTCCGCCAGCACGAGCCCCAGAACTGGGCCCGGGTCAGGCAGGTCCTTCTCCCCAAGGATTACATCCGCTATCGGCTGAGTGGGACGTATGCCACCGAGGTCAGCGACGCCTCGGGCACGCTCATGCTCGACGTGCAGAACCGATGCTGGAGCAAGGAGCTCCTGGGCTTGCTCGACATCGACCTGGGCCTCCTGCCCGAGTGCTTCGAGAGCCCCGAGGTCTCGTCCACGGTCTCGGCCATCGGCTCCGAGGCCACGGGCCTGGCGCGCGGGACCCCGATCGTGGGGGGGGCGGGCGACCAGCCCGCGGGCGCGGTGGGCAACGGCATCGTCCGGCCCGGCATCGTGTCGGCCACCATGGGAACCTCGGGCGTGGTCTTCGCCCACACGCCGGAGGTGGGCTTCGACCCGTTGGGCCGTCTCCAGCGGTTCTGCCACTCGGTCCCGGGCGAGACCTGCGCGTTCGGCGTGGTGCTTGCCGCGGGCGGGAGCTTCCAGTGGCTCCGCAACGAGCTGGGCGATCTCGAGGTCGAGGCCGCCAGGGCCCGAGGCGTGGATCCGTATTTCTTGCTCACGGACGAGGCCATGATGGCCAAGGCCGGGTCCGAGGGCCTGTTCTTCCTGCCCTACCTGACCGGCGAGCGTACCCCGCACTTCGACTCGCACGCCCGCGCCGCCTGGATCGGCCTGACCGTGCGCCATGGCCGTGAGCACATGATCCGTTCGGTTCTCGAAGGCGCGACCTACGCCATGCGCGATTGCCTGGAGCTTGTGCGCGAGATCGGCGGCGACCTGTCGCAGATCCGGCTCTCGGGCGGGGGGGCCCGCAACCCGCTCTGGAAGCAGATCCAGGCCGACGTCTACGGCCAGGACGTCTGCACGATCAACGCCAGCGAGGGGCCGGCCTTCGGCGTGGCGCTGCTGGCCCAGGTGGGCACCGGCGGATTCCGCACCGTGCCCGAGGCCTGCGACGCCACGATCCAGGTCGTCGAGACCACCGCGACCAACCCCACCGACAAGGCCATCTACGACCGCGGATACCCCATCTATCGCAAGCTCTATCGCGACCTGAAGGACACGTTCCGCGAGATCTCGGACTTCGTCCGCGAGTGAACCCGCGACCGAGATCGGCTGTCATGCGATCACGCCGCCCGGTCCGGCGGCGTGCCCTGTTCCTCTTCTCGTGAGCCTCCGAGCGATCCCCCATGTCCACGCCGATCACCGTGGTCGATGCGTTTGCCGACCGCCCGTTCTCGGGCAATCCCGCCGCAGTGTGCGTGCTCAATCGCGCAGCCGACGAGGCCTGGATGAAGCTCGTGGCTCGCGAAATGAACCTGTCCGAAACGGCGTTCCTCTATCCCCTCGACGGCAGTCACCGGTACGGGCTCCGCTGGCTCACGCCGTCCGTCGAGGTGGACCTGTGCGGGCACGCCACCCTCGCGGCTGCGCATGTCCTGTGGGAGGGCGGGCATGTCCCCCGGGAGACCTCCATCCGATTCGAGACCCGCAGCGGAGAGCTCTCGGCGGTGTTCCACCGCGGTGAAATCGAGCTCGATTTCCCCGAGCTCCCGGTCGCCGAGACCCAGATTCCCGAAGGACTGGCAAGCGCCCTCGGGGCCGAGGTCGTGAAGGCCTCGACGACCGGGATGGACCTGCTTGTGGAGCTCGAGGACGAGTCCACGGTCCGAGCGGTCGCCCCCGTCATGGCCGTGCTCGAGCGTTTGCCGTACCGGGGCGTGATCGTCACGAGCGCCTCGACCGGGACGGCTCCGTACGATTTCGTCTCGCGATTCTTCGCCCCGCAGAGCGGCGTTCCCGAGGATCCCGTCACGGGCTCGGCCCACTGCGCGCTCGCCCCTTACTGGGGCGATCGCCTGGGGCGTTCCGCGATGTTGGGGTATCAGGCCTCGGCGCGAGGAGGATCGGTGAGGGTCCTTCGCGACCGGGGACGTGTTAAACTCGGCGGGCGCGCCATCACGGTCCTTCGCGGCGAGATCCACGACGGGGTCGCCTGAGGCGTCTCGATTTCAGGGCGGTTCCCCGGGAGCGGATTCGTGTCACGTCGTCTTCCCCAACCCCGTCCGAAAGCCGTCGAGCCCGAACCGATCCAGCCGAGAGAACCCGTCGAGAATCCTCCGCCTGCGCGAATCCGCCCGCTGTTCCTGACCCTGATCGTGGGGCTCATGCTCGCCGCGCACGTGGGCCTGGCGAACCTGAGCCTCCGCACCGAGAATCCGACCGTCGATGAGGTCAACCACCTGCCGGCGGGCCTGACCTATCTCCAGACGGGCAAGTTCAAGGTCTATCACCAGAATCCGCCCCTGTTCAAGCTCATCGCCGCTCTCCCCGTGCTCTGGTCGGGGGTCGAGACGGGACCCCTTTACGAGTCCGCGACCTGGAAGTCCTACGCCCCGGCCCCGGCCTACTTCGGCCATGAATTCATGAAGCTCAATGCGCCGGCTTATCTGGAACTCTTCACCACGGCGCGGTCGGTCATGCCGCTGTTTTCGGTGATCGGCGGGGTGGTGGTGTTCCTCTGGTCGCGACGCCTGTGGGGGGACCGCGGAGGGCTGCTGAGCCTGGCCCTCTGGTGCCTCTGCCCGAACGTCCTCGCGCACGGACGACTCGTCACGTCCGACGTGGCCGCGGCGTCGATCGGTGCCGGGGCGACCTATGCCTTCTGGCGCTATCTGCATGGCCCGTCGTGGTGGCGTGCGGCGCTCGCGGGGCTCCTGCTCGGCGTGGCGCAGCTGACCAAGTTCAGCCTCCTGCTCCTGTACGGGATCTGGCCCTTGCTCTGGCTGATCCACGAGTCGGCCATGTTTTCGGGCCAGGACCGGCTGAAGCGTCTGATGAGTGCGGCCGGGCAGGGGGCCGCGATGGTCGCCCTGAGCATCCTGGTGATCGACCTCGGATACGGGTTCGAGGGCGTGGGCCGGAAGCTCGGCACGTTCGACTTCGCCAGCCGATCGTTCCTCACTCGCGAGGGCGTGACGGCCCGCCAGGAGGAGAACCGCGTCCTCTCGATCTCGTGGCAGCATCGCGTGAACCGCTTCCGGGGCACCTGGCTGGGCTCCCTTCCAAGCCCCTTACCGAGCGAGTATCTGCTCGGGTTCGACGAGCAGAAGATCGACGCCGACGGCTTGCCCATCTCCTGGTTCAAGCCCTGGGCCGATCCCGACGAGGCGGAGGGGTATCCCGTGTACCTGGACGGCGAGCTGAGGCGTCACGGCTGGCGGGACTATTACCTCAGGGCGTTCCTCTACAAGACGCCCGAGGGCACCCTGTTCCTGATCGCCCTGTCGTGGATCGTTCCGCTGATGGGGCGTCGCTGTCGCGCATCGGGATCCGACGAGGCCGCGATTTACCTCCCACCGACATGCTTCTTCCTCGCCATGACGTTCCTGACCGACATCAACCTAGGCATCCGCTACGTTTTGCCGGTCGTCCCTTACATCTTCATCGGGTGCGGGCGTCTGTTGCCCTGGATCGAGGCGGCTTCGGGGCGGATCCGGATCACGCGGTTCCTGGTGGTCGCCTTCTCGCTCGTTTGTACGATGTCCGCGCTGACGATCCATCCGCACTACCTGGCCTATTTCAACAAGGTGTCGGGCGGGCCCGATCGGACGCCGCCCCGGCTGATCGACAGCAACCTGGACTGGGGCCAGGATCTCGTCGGGCTTCGCCGCTGGCTCGCCCAGAACGACGTGAAGGAGCCGATCGGGCTCGCCTACTTCGGTCAGATCCCGCCGAACCTGTTTGCCCTTCGGGGCGAGGGCTTCCCCTGGTTCCTGCCCACGGAATCGCCCGGGACCTTCAAGAGCTCCACGGCCCGCGATCCCGGCGTCTTGATTGGCCCGGCCAAGGACCTGCGGCCGGGCCTTTACGCGATCAGCGCCTCGCTCGTAGCCGGACTTCCCTGGAGGGTGTACGACCCCGCCATGAGGATCTGGGGGGCCGCCTGGGAGGCCGACGAGCACGCCTTCGGATACTTCCGGCAGTGGAAGCCGATCGCGCGCATTGGCCACTCGATCCTGATCTACCGCGTGACCCAGGAGCAGGCTGATCGCTTCAACTTCCAGTGGAAGTCGGCCCGTACCTCACCGCCGCCCCGATGAAGACAGAAGAAGAGAGGCGGCACAGGGAGTCATGCCGTCGGATCAGGCCACCTGAGCCTCCCGGGGAGTTTGTGTGAGGAACCAGGCCGCCGCGAGCGAGATCCCCAGACCCAGGAGCAGGCCCGAGATGTCGGCAAGGGCGTCGTAAACGTCGGCGTCCCGACCGACGAGGGGTAGCTCCTGCCCGAGTTCGCTGATGATGGCCAGGGCGACGCCGCTTACCAGGATAATTGCGAACCGCCGTACTCCGGGCCGCCCCGCCGTGCCGAGGAGGGCGTATACGCCGAAGATCCCCGCATGGATGTACTTGTCGTGATGCGGGACGCTTGCGGAGGTCTCGCTCACCGGCAACACGGCCCGGGGGGTCCAGCAGACCACCAGGATCGCCACGGCCCAGGCCAAGGCCAGCGCTGGGCCAAAGGTCCAGTGGGCGATCGAGCGAGGAGTCCTGAAGCGTGCGGGGGGCGTTGGGATCGTCATGAACCGCTCCGCAAGAGGAACGAGGGCGTGTCCCGCGTGCGTCGAACGCGTCCCCTCGCAAGTCGTCGAGGAGTTCGATTCTAGGTGCGATCCCCCCGGCGTGCCAGGCCAGCATGGGCCGTGGTGAGCGATCGCCACGCCGCGGCGGACTTGTCCCTTGCGTCCGGGTGTCGCGGACCTTACAAACATAGGCCCCACAAGGCGGTACCCTCACCCCGAGGGGGCGCCGATTTTCGGTTCGGGATCGGGCGTGACCAATGCATGTCGCGTCCCGGATCCGGTCGTGCACTCGATTGTCGGAGATAGGGACGGATGAGCGACACGCAACTCAATGCCCGCGTCCGCGCGGCGCTCGACGCCGGTGAAGGCATTCTCCGACTGGCCCCGACGTGGGTCCCCCGGTCGTTCCTCATGCCGGGCGCTCGCCTGAAGCTCGCCAAGCAGGACCTCTACGCGCTCGGCACGCACCGGGGAGGGATCGACGAGCGCTGGTTCGCCTCGACCACGCCCGCCGCGAACGAAGGGGCCCCGCCCGACGAGGGGCTCTCGTACGTGGTCCACGAGGGGGCCAAGTTCACCCTCAAGGACGCGATCGACCTGCACGGCCCCGAGATGATCGGCCGCTCCATGTGGGACAAGTACAAGAAGTGGCCCGTCTACTCCAAGTTCTTCGACAACCTGGGCCCGATCCCCCACCACATGCACCAGACCCAGGAGCAGGCCGCGCTGCTCGGTCGCGAGGGGAAGCCCGAGTCCTACTACTTCCCCCCGCAGCTGAACTGGACCGGAAACAACTTCCCCTACACCTTCATGGGGTTCGAGCCCGGCACCACGAAGAGCCAGGTCCGCCAGTGCCTGGAGCGCTGGAATGAAGGGGACAACGGCATCCTCGACCTGTCCAAGGCCTACCGCCTCAAGCCCGGCACCGGCTGGCTCATCCCGCCCGCCGTGTTGCATGCCCCCGGATCGCTCGTGACCTACGAGCCGCAGTGGGGCTCGGATGTCTTCGGCATGTACCAATCGCTGGTCGAGGGCCGCCGCGTCCCCTGGGAACTTCTCGTCAAGGACGTGCCCGAGGACAAGCACCACGACCTCGACTACCTCGTCGAGCAGCTCGACTGGGAGAAGAACGTCGACGAGCACTTCAAGGCCAACAACTACCTCGAGCCGATCGTCCACAGCGGCGGCGAAGGTCAGGGCCACGTCGACAAGTGGATCGTCTACGGCACGGTCGACGGCAAGCAGCTGTTCTCGGCCCGCGAGCTGACCGTCCTCCCGGGCCAGTCGGTCACGATCAAGGACGATGGCGCGTACGGCCTCACGATCGTCCAGGGCAGCGGCCTGGTCGGCAAGCTCGAGGTGGACAGCCCGAACTTCATCCGCTTCGGCGAGATCACCAAGGACGAGGTCTTCGTGACCGAGACCGCGGCCAAAGCGGGCATCCTCTTCAAGAACACCGGCCACGAGCCGTTCGTAGGCCTCCGCTACTTCGGGCCCGACGTGCACAAGACCGTGCCCGCCGTGGGCGACTATCTCAAGGCGTAATGGACAGAGCGAAGATTGGAACCGCCAGGCCGCGAAGACGAAGACGAATTCTAATGAATGAAAATTCTGAAATCTTGATTGCTCCGCGTCTTGGCGGTTGACTCTCCATCCCCTCACAATCGGGAAGCCTAGCGATGAGCGCCAGTCACACCAACACGTTCCCCAAGCTGCACAACGCCGCGTGGCCCGGCGTGGTCGGCAAGGGGGATGGCTCCGAGCCCCCGATCCCGCTCGACACCATGCTCGACCTCACCGCCGCCGCCGAGGTGGACGGCGTGAAGTTCGACGGCTTCGACCTGTTCCTCTTCGCGCCCCACGTGGACATCGACTCCTCGGCCGACGACCTGAAGGCGCTGGCCGATAAGGCGAGTTCGCGGGGCCTGGCGATCGGCTCGGTCGTGGCCCCGGTCTGGGGCCCCACCGGCGGCGGATCGGCCATGGATTCGGGCGAGGGACGCAAGAAGTTCCTCCAGCAGGTCCACAAGGGCTGCCACATCGCCCGCACCCTGCGGGAGCTGGGGGTGAGGCCCCACGGTGTAGTCCGGATCGACTCGGCGACCGGCCCCGGCGACTGGGCCAGCGATCCCGAGACGAACCAGGCCACCATCGCCGAGACCTTCAAGCAGGCCGCCGCGATCGCCAAGGACCACGGCGAGAAGCTCGCCGCCGAGGGCGAGATCTGCTGGGCGGGCATGCACTCCTGGCGCAAGATGGTGGACCTCCTGGAACGCGTCGGCGAACCCGAGACTGTAGGGTTCCAGGCCGACATGGCCCACACGCTCCTCTACACCATGGGTTACAACGCTCCCGAGGATGCGATCCTTCCCGAGGGGTTCGACTGGAAGGACACCGCGGCGCTGGACGAGGCCCTGAAGACCCTGACCGCGGCCCTTCGCCCGTGGACCATCGACTTCCACGTGGCCCAGAACGACGGCACGGTGCACGGGTCGGGCTCGCACGACAAGACCGGCCGCCACTGCCTGGCCACCGACCCCAACGGCAAGCTGGACATCACCAAGGTCGCCGGCTTCTGGCTCCGCGACGAGAACGGGCAGCTCACGAAGAAGTTCAAGCACATCTGCTGGGACGGCTGCATGTTCCCCAACAGCGTGATGCACGACCCCAAGACCTGGAACGACATCCTGAGCGCCATGATCAAGGTCCGAGACGCCCACGGCTGGTCGGAATGAATCCGCGGACGATCATCCGCAGATGACGCAGATGGTCGCAGATTTAAAAACAAATTCTTTCATCTGCGAC
>JANOBY010000586.1:0-5149 GCA_031411935.1 Planctomycetales bacterium
CGGCGGGCCCGTCCTTGTCAAGGCCATCACCGGCGGGCCCGACGGCTCGAACATCTCCACGTTGGTGGTCAACGGGTCCAGGGTCACGTTCACGGCGTTCACCCCGGCAACTGGCGTGGAGTTGTGGGAGAGCGACGGGACCTCGGCAGGCACGGCAATCTCGGTCGATGCGATCCCCGGGTTCGTGGGGTCCTCGCCCCAGTATGTCACGTATGTCGGGCCGGCCGTCTTCTTCTGGTCAACCGCCGACACGCTGAAGCCCAAGCGGCTCTGGAAGAAGACTTGAGCTTCCGCTGATCGAATCGATCGAGCCAACCAAAGCGAAGGCCCCGCCCGTGGAAATTCATCCACGGGCGGGGCCTGACTTGTTACATCCTCGGAAGGGCCCCGCCGCGAAGCGAGACCCAGACCGAGTCAATTTACATGCCGCCGATCAAGAGATCTTGCGGCGGCGGGCGGCGATCACGCCGAGTCCGCCGAGGGCCAGCATGGCCATCGAGGCCGGCTCGGGCACGGCGGCGGCGGCCACGTCGGTGCGGCCGGTGAACTGGAGGCTCCCGCCGGAGAGGGAGAAGGTCGACTCGTTGCTCAGGCCGAAGCTGCCGGAGACCGGCACTACGGCACCGTTCTCCTGGGCGTCGACGCCCGGGCCGTTGAAGGTCAGCACGTCCGTGGGGACGCCAATGGGGGTGGGGGACGGCGCGGAGTTGGAGTCATCCACCCGGCTGAAGTAGTCCACCGTGCCGGCGTCGCCGAAGTTGGAGGTCGCCTGGCTGGTGACGGCCAGGGCGGCCGCGGCGCCGAGGTTGTAGTTGTTGGCGGCGGCCACAATCGTCAGGCTTCCGGTGCCCGTGACCTCGTAGGTCTGGGTCAGGAAGGCCGTCGAGCCCACGCCGGGGGCGTTGGACTTTCCGCCGATGGCGGCGAAGACGAAGTCGCCGCCGACGGCATCCTGGACCGCGACGGTGTCGCCAGAGATGCTGCCGTTGACGGTGCCGTCAGTGTCGCCGAAGCCGCCGTCGACCAGGCGGACGAAGTCGCCGGCGCCGGGGCCGTAGATGACGAAGATGTTGAAGTCGGCCCGTGCCGATGAGGCGCAGGCCATGACGGCCAGTGCGGAAAGAAGCGGGAGGAAGGCGCGACGCAGACTCATGGTGTGTTCCCTCGGACAAATGTAGTAGCTCGACCCCATACGACGGCCGTGGCGCGATCGCGGCGGGGTACCAGACTCCGTCACCGATGCCCCCCGACCTTGGGGAGTACCGGTGCACTTACTTCAAATGGCATGCCAACTTCGGAAGAAGTTTCACGCCCTGGAGAACGGCCCCGATGCGCAGCCACATTCTTGAATTCTGACGCTCGAATGTTCCCATGCGAGCCAACTTCAAGGGAAACCTTGTGTTGCGTAGAACAGCCTACTTTGCCGTCCTGGCCCTCAGGGTCTTCCTCGCGTCGTCCTTCGGGAGTAACTCTACAGAACATGGACAAGTCAACGCAACTGAACTCGTTCGAATGAGGATGGATTTGTCCGGAACGAGCCGAGCTTGCCCAGATCACCTTCTTGTCCCATTAATGCGAAGAGCGTCCCGCCCCGAACGAAGCCATTCGGGGCGGGACGCTCTAAAGTGTTTAATTGTATCAAGACGCGTCGACAAGCCGATGTCGTGGCGTGGTCTGGGCCGAGTGACGCTGGTCAGTCGTCGTCTGTGTTGCGTCTGGGCAACACGAACGCGGCGCGGACTGGGGCGGGCATGGCCGATTTCTCGCCGCGGACCGCCTTCCAGATGATCTCATTGAAGACCAGGTCATCGGCCTGGTCTTCCTTGGACAGGTCGAGCTTCAGCGACGCCTCGGCCCCGGGGGCGTTCCGGGCGTTCCGCTCGTCCAGGTCGACCTGCGCCGGGCGGGCCTTGAAGGGCGTGAGGTCGGGCGTCGCGGTGAACGCCGCCCCCATGGGGCGGGCCGCGGCGTCGAACTGGCTCATCGGCTCCAGTCCCAGGATCAGCTCCATCGTGCGGAGCATGGAGGACGTGGAGTACATGGTTGAGTCCACGCTCTTACGCTTGATGTAGGGGCTGATCGCCAGGGCCACCGTGCGGTGCGCGTCCACATGATCGGAACCGTTTTGCGCATCGTCCTCGACGACGAAGATCGCGAGCTTCGGCCAGAACTTGCTCTTGGATAGCCCCTCGACCAGCTGGCCCAGGGCCAGGTCGTTGTCGGCCACCATGGCGGACACCGTGGGGCGCCCCGGCGCCGTGCCCGAGGTGTGGTCATTGGGCAGTCGCAGGATGATCAGCCGGGGCATCTCGCCCGCCTTCTCGAACTCCGCAAGCTCCTCGAGGAAGCGCGCGGTCCGCTTCACGTCGGGGTAGGACAGGTCATAGCTGCGAAACTTGGGGTCGAAGTGCCCTTCCAGGGCTTTGACCGTGGTCGTGGCCGGGTCGTCGGGCGTCTTGCCGTTGTCGACGAACTCGCCGTAGCTGCGATAGGTCACGTTCTTCGCCGCGGCACGGTCCCAGAGGTACCCTCCGGCGGGCGTGGCGATGGCGAAGTTCCCCTCGGCGGGGTAGGGGACGCGGCGATCCCCGCGATAGCTCAGCGGCCAGGTCCGCTCCACAAAATCGCTGGCATACGCGCCCATGCTCCACTCGTGCCCGTCGGCCGAGACCTCCGAGTCCACGTAGAAATTGTCCAGCAGGACGAACTCACGGACCAGGGCGTGGTGATTCGGCGTGACCTTCTCAGGGAAAAGGCAAATCGAGGGCTCGCCATTGCCTTCGGGCATGTCGCCGAAGACCTGGTCATAGGTTCGATTCTCTTTGATAATATAGATACAATGGGTGATCGGTGAGGGATCGCCCACTTTGCGAGGGATGGGATTTTCGGGGGAGAGCTGCGGACCGGTCGCAGCCAGTGGGGCATCCTTCTGGAGCGGGCTGCACAAATAGACGGTTTGCGAATAGGACAGCATTTGCGCAGGTGAAGGCATGGAAATACTCGAAAGCGTTCCCTGGAAGAGCCCGCCGATGTACTGACGGGTCCGATTCTCTCCGGGCTGGCCCGGCATGGGGCCGTCGCGATTGGCCCGCGAGGAGCCGCCCTTGCCGTTGGTGACCCAGAGGGTTTTGCCGTCGCGGCTCACGCGGACGCTTGTCGGATACCAGCCCACGGGGATGAAGCCCAGGGGGGAGCTCTCGCCGGGTTCCTTCACGTTGAAGGCGGCCACGTCGTTGGTGTTGGCATTGGCCACGAAGAGGACGGCCTCGTCGGGTGTGAGGCCAAGCGAACTGGGCGTGCTGCCCGAGGGGGCCAGCGGCGAGATCGCGGTGTTGATGGTCTCGACCGCCTTGCCCTTCTGGGTGTCGAACACGGTCACGGTGTTGCGGTTGGCGTTGGCAACGAAGAGGACCTCGCCCTTCTTCGCCAGGATCATCTCGTTGGGATGCTCCTGGGTGGGGTATTCGCCCAGGGGCGTAAGGTCCTTGGGGTTGAAGATCGCCACCCTGGCCGCGCCCCAGAGGCTCGTGTAGAGCCGCCCGTGCGTCTCATCGAGCGCGAGGCCGTAAGGGTAGGTGTCCTTCTCGAGCGGGACTTCCTTGATGAGCTTCTGCGAGGCCACGTCGAAGCTCGCCAGCGAGTGGCCGAAGGCGTTGGCCGCATACAGGGTCTTGCCGTCGGCCGAGACGGCCAGGCCCGCGGGCACTCGCTGGACGGATCGCCCCACGCGGTCGCGCCCGGCCTCGTTCTCGACCACCTCGTTCGGGCCCTTGGGGTAAGCGAAGACGACCTTGCCCGACAGGGCCCCGTCCTTGTGGTCGAAGCCGTAGATCACGTCGTCAAATCCACCGCCTACGTAAATCCGGTCTCCGTCGCCCGACCAGCAGAGGCCCGAGAAGCTCGCCGGGATCGCGGTCTTGCTCAGGGTTTTTCCGGTCTCGGCGTCGAGGATCCAGACCTCGTGCTCGCCATAGCCCGCGTGCAGGATGGCGACATGGGCCGTCTTCGGGTTCTCGGCCAGTATCACGGGCAGGTCGCCCAGGGGAGATTGACGGCCGGCCGGCTTGAGCGACCATCCGTTGGGCAGCAGAACCGCCCCCGAGGGCTTCAGGCCCGGCCACGTCGGCGGGGCCTTCGGGGCGGAGTCCTGGGCCCACACGGCGGGGCCGACGGCCAGAAAAGCAAAGGCCAGGATGGCATACGGGCGACTTCGAACGCAAATCCTCATGGGGATCCTCGAGAAGGGCGAGGGGGGAGTCGCGAGGCTCGCAACGACGCACACAGAGTACCGCCTTCCCGTCTCCAGGAACACGAACGACGACCACCGTCGCCAAATCTTCACGGGGCCCGCCGTAACCTTTCACAAAAGCGAATTTGAGGACGTATTTGCATGCATTGGCTCAATATCGTCTTCAATAGCTTTCTATTCGCTGACTTAAGCAATCCGGAAAATAGTCCAAAAAAACCTCTCAACATACCCAATTGCGCACGCTACTCTGGGCAGAGAGGTACGGATAGGGATATTTATTCCCCTGCCGGGCCACTTTCTGGATCGGTCGCCCTCGGGTCTGTGGGGCGGACGAGAATAGACCGTGGGTTGTCTAGCCAGAGGATCGTCGCGGATCGCGCGATCGCCACCTTCGGGGGGAACTGTTGTCGGGTTGATCCGAGGAATCGGGATACGAAGTCCCGAGTGAGTCCGGGCGAGGTTGCGCGACGACCGCATGATCTGCCTCCCGGGACGTCCGACATGAGTGAGGCAGGTCCGGCCAGCTAGTTCGTCTGGCGCGGCGGGCCCGCGCACGCCGTTTCATCGCGGGGTGACGATCACCGAAGGGATTCTTTATCCAGTTTTTGGAAGGATCCTCCTTTGGAAACCGCTGAATTGAGGAGCATCACCATGTTTGCAGCCTTGAAGCTTCTGTCCCGCAACGATCGCATCTCCCGTGCGACCCGCCGCCGTCCGGTGCGGTTCGGGTTACGCCCGTTCAATGAAAGCCTGGAGCGTCGCGACCTGATGGCCGTGGGCCTGGACCCGACCTTCGGCCAAGGCGGCGTGGCGGTGGTGTTCAACCCCCCGCAGACGGCGACCTCCGACATCAGCAACTCGCTGTCCAACGTGGCCCTGCAGGCCGACGGCAAGATCGTG
>JANOBY010000587.1:0-4047 GCA_031411935.1 Planctomycetales bacterium
ACAGATTGTAAAAAATCTTGCGCTTAATCTGTGATCATCTGCGTCATCTGCGGTGAGGTCTTTATGAGCATTAGCCGCCGGCGGCCTTCTCGACGTGTCCGCCGAACTCTTTCCGCATGGCGGACATGACCTTGTCCGAGTAATTGGCCTCGCCCCGGGAGCTGAAGCGTTCGTAGAGGGCGGTGGTCAGGACGTGCGCCGGGACGGCCTCGTCGATGGCGGCCTGGATGGTCCAGCGGCCTTCGCCCGAGTCGCTCACCCGGCCCGAGAACTCCGCGAGCTTGGGGTCTCGGTTCAGGGCGATCGCCGTGAGGTCCAGGAGCCACGAGCCGATCACGCTTCCTCGTCGCCAGAGCTCGGCGATGTCGTTCAGGGGGAACTCGTACTGGTAGTGCTCGGGGTTGCGCAGGGGGGTGGTCTCGGCGTCCTTCTCGTGGACTTCGAGGCCGATGTCGGCCTTTTCGAGGATGTTCATGCCCTCGGCATAGGCGGCCATGAGGCCGTACTCGATGCCGTTGTGGACCATCTTCACGAAGTGCCCCGCGCCGCTGGGCCCGCAATGGAGATAGCCCTGCTCGGCGGTCGAGTAGTCGCCGGAACGGCCCGGCGTGCGCGTGGGCGCGGCCTCGATGCCCGGCGCGAGCGTGTTGAAGATCGGGCCAAGATGCTGGACGATCGGGGTTTCGCCGCCGATCATCTGGCAGTAGCCTCGCTCCAGGCCCCACACCCCGCCCGAGGTCCCCACGTCCACGTAATGGAGGTTCTTCGCCTTTAGTTCCTTCGCGCGGCGGATGTCGTCCACATAGTAGGAGTTCCCGCCGTCGATCAGGATGTCGTCGGGCTCAAGGAGCGTGGCGAAGTGCGCGAGGGTCGAATCGACGAACGCCGCGGGGATCATGAGCCACACGGCGCGGGGTTTGGCCAGCTTCTGGACGAAGTCCTCCCACGACGACGCGCCGGTGGCCCCCTCGTCCACGAGCGCCTGGACGCTCGCGGGGTTGAGGTCGAACACCACGCAGTCGTGGCCCCCCTTCATGAGTCGGCGCACCATGTTCGCGCCCATCCGGCCCAGACCGACCATGCCAAGTTGCACGAGGAATTCTCCTGGAGGATCGCGAAGTCAAATCGGGTTGCGAGGATTTTCGGAAGCTCGATCAGGGCATGAGGTCTTCGTAGGCGAAGGTTGCGACTTCCTGACCGTCGAGCACGAGGGGCACGCGATGACCGGCCACGACCTTCAAGACGCGTCCGTATTCGCACTGGCCGTTGGTGATCCGCGGTTCGGTGTGGACCACGAGTTGCTTGCCGCAAACGTCGGCCACCCAGTAGGCCGGGATCATGGACTGGGCGTATCGTCTGAGATTCGGCCCCAGATCCCTGGCGAGGCTCGTGACGGCGATCTCCACGACGAGCGCAATGTCCGAGGCGTGAAGCCGACGACCTTCCCTGAGATACTCTCGGGGATCCGCCCCGCGAACCACCGAGAGGTCGGGAAGCCTTGTATTCGACTCATCCATCTCGAACTCACCTTCGGGGAAGACGCACCAGTCGGGAGGCAAAGCACGGATCAGTACCGACGCGATGAGCGACCCCAGTACCGAATGCGCCTTGGTCTTGGCCATTTCCTGGACGATCCTTCCCTCTCGCAGATAGACGCGAGCCTCTTCCGGGAACACGCCGGCCTCGATCATCTCGAAGAACTGGGTGGACGTGAGGAGGTACGGAGGGTCGTCGATCGCGGCGGTCTCGGACTGGGTTTCGGTGCCGACGCTCATCATTCAGGCTCCGACGGAAGCGAGGCGGAGGGGCGTTCAGGACCTTTGCAACACCCGCGCCGCTTGGTCGTCGCCCACGATCACATCATGGGCCATGGCCAGAAACAACCCCGTATCCACCACCCCGGGCAGGGCGAGGATCGCGCGTTCGAGCCCGGCGGGGTCGTCCAGCGCCGCGATGTGGCAGTCGAGGATCGGGTTGCCGTTGTCGGAGATGTAAGGCGACCCGTCGGCGGTGAGGCGGGGTTCCGGCTTGCAGCCGAGGGCTTCGAGCTGGCGCAGGCAGAAGCCCCGCGCGAACGGGACGACCTCGACGGGAAGCGCCCCCTTCTCGCCGAGGGTGGTCACGAGCTTTTCTTCGCCCACGAGCACCACGAAGCGGGAGGCCGCCGCCGCCACGATCTTCTCGCGCACGAGCGCCCCGCCCCGGCCCTTGATCAGGTTGAGGCAGGGATCGACCTCGTCGGCCCCGTCGAACGCGATGTCGATCGCCTCCACGTCGTCCAGGCTCACCAGGGGGATGCCCAGCGACCGGGCCAGGTCGGCCGACGCCCGCGACGTGGGGATGCCCCGCACGTTCAGGCCCTTGGCCACTTGCTCGCCCAGGGCCGTGATGAACGAAGCCGCCGCGCGACCGGTCCCCAGGCCCAAAATCTGGCCGTCGCGAACATACTGGAGGGCGGTTTCTGCGAGCTTCATGAGCGTGTGGACTCGATAAGGATTATGGACCCGGACGCGAATCGGCCTCTCCTCGGCCTTCGCTACCTCCCTCGTTCCCATGCTCCGCGTGGGAATGCCGTCCCCGACGCTCCGCGTCGATGCCTTCGGAATGACGTCGCCATTACCAGTCGGTTGTCACGGACACCAAGGCTTCCAATCCCGCATAGTTCCCGGCGCTGGAGTATCGCCAATGCACTGGATCCCGGATAGACCCGCGCTTCACGGGGTTGTTGTGAATGGACTCCAACTTCTGCCGCAGCATCTCCTCGCTCTGAATGATCTGAGGATGACTCCCCTCCTGCCACAACTGAAACTCCCGATCACCCTTGTGGGCGGCCTTAGGATAGGCCAGACCATCCAGCAGGGTCCGGATCGACCTGGCTTCCAAAGACACGATCACTCGCCGTGCCGTGTAGGATTAGAAGTCGCCGACTTCTTTGGCCAGGTGCGGCCCCGATGCGATGAAATGGATGTGGTTCTTCAGGACAACGTAGCCCAGCAAGGTCATCCGATCGTGATCCTGAAGGAACTGCCAGGAATCGAGAAGGATCTGCACCGTGTCGGGGCGTGTGAAGACCGGGAGCCAGCCGACGACCGTGCACGTCAGGAAGTGGGGGTGTTCGGCCTCCCCGAATCGGTAGCGACTCCGGCCCATCGGCGTTGCCTCGGGAGACGCCGAAGCAGAGCGTCGGGGACGGCATTCCCAGTAGAGGTTTATCTCAATGGAAGCTCACAGGTCCAAGAATCCTTCGTGATGTCGAAGGCGAGACTCACGCGAACATCGTCCCGGCCATTGATCTCCACCACGTATCCCGTGTCGGCATGGGCCCTCTGCAAGAGCACCTCCCAACGATAGGCCCAGTTCCAGAGACGCCCGACGTTGACCTCGTACGGGCTGACATGGTGCAGCAACGCCATCCTCGCGAATTCCGGGTCTCGCCTCACCATCTCGGCGCGGGCCACTCGGACGGCCTCGGCTGGCGTGAGGGGCAAGGCCGAACGGAAGATCCGCAGGCCCACCCCCACGATCGCCACCAGCAAGATCATCCCGCCGACCCCGAGCCGCAGGGCCCGGGATCGTGCGGGCGTTTCTCGGCTCACGACTTCGCTTCCTTCGCCTTCTTGATCTGGTTGCGGGCGGCCTCGGCGACCTTCTCGGGGCTGAACCCGAACTTCGAGAGCAGGGCCTTGAGCGGGGCGCTGGCGCCGAAGGTGCTCATGCCGATGATGCTGCCGGTGTTGCCGGCATAGCGCTCCCAGCCGAAGCTGCTGGCCTGCTCCACCGTCACGCGGGCCGTGACCGAGGGCGGGATGACCGAGTGGCGGTATTCTTCGGGCTGGTGCTCGAAGAGGTCCCAGCTCGGCATGCTGATCACGCGGGCCTTGATCCCCTCGGACTTCAGCGTTTCATACGCGGCCAGGCAGTGCTGGACCTCGCTGCCGGTGCCGATGAGCAGCACGTCGGGCTTGCCGTCCTCGGCGTCGGCCAGGATGTACGCCCCCTTCGCCAGCCCCGCGGCGCTGGCGTACTTCGTGCGGTCGAACACGGGCA
>JANOBY010000588.1:0-24675 GCA_031411935.1 Planctomycetales bacterium
GGACTCGTCGTCCTCCGTCTTGAACGCATGCCGGGGGAGCCAGTGGAGGCCCCGATCGGCCTGGAGCAGGAACCCGGCGGGAGTCTCGACGACCAGCGGAACGAGCTCCCACACGCACGAGGACTCCGCCCCCGGCGAGCGGAAATGGACCCGCAACTCGTCGATCACGAAGGTGAATTTCTGGTCGGGCTGGATCAATGCCCCCGCTCTCTGGAAACCCCAGCGATTGGCGATCCGGCGGCCCCACCGGGTCATGCAGGCCACCGTGAAGGCCCCCACGGCGACAGGGACCAAGCCCAGCGCCCTTCCGAGCAACGCGGTCTCCCTCCCGACCAGCACGGCTCCAGTCCCAGCCACGAGCAGACCGGCCAGCATGGTGTAGGCCCGAACCGCCCAATGCACCTTCATGCCAAATTGGGCCTCTTGTGCGGCGTGATGCTCCCGCACGTCCCAGAGGAAAGACACCTCGATCGGCCGCTCGATCCTCATCGGCTCCGTCCCCCTTGTTGCCCCTTAGCGCGATCGAAAGGCGCGGATCACGCGAGGCTGGTTGGCGGCGTCCCTGAGGGTGAGCGGGTCCGACCACTCCTGACGGGCGGCAATCAGGGCGAGCACCGCAGGCCCCTGCGAGGAGCCGATCTCCACAGCGAGCGAGCCCCCGGGCGCGAGGATCGCCGCCGCTTCGTCGATGAGGCGGACGTAGAAGTCGAGCCCTTCGTCACCTCCGTCCAGCGCCAGGCGTGGCTCATAGTCCCGCACACCCGGCTCGAGGGCGGCGATCTCGGCCGAGGGAATGTATGGCGGATTTGACACGATCAGGTCGAAGGGCTTCTCGCCCGAGATCGGAGCCAGCAGGTCGCCGTGGCGGAACTCCACGCGATCGGCGAGTCCAAGCGTCCTGGCGTTCGCCTTCGCCACCTCCAGGGCGTCGGCGCTGATGTCGATCGCGATCACGCGAGCGGATTCATGCCGCTTGGCGATCGCCAGCGCCACGCATCCGGAGCCGGTCCCCACGTCCACGACCGCCGGTGACGTCTTCCCCTTCAGGCGTTCCAGCGCCTCGACCACCAGGGTCTCGGTGTCGGGCCGGGGGATGAGGACGGCGGGCGAGACGGTGAACGGGAGCGAGAAGAATTCCTGGTGACCCACGAGGTAGGCGACGGGCATCCCCTCGGAGCGCTTCTTCACGAGGTCGCGAAAGCGGGCTCGGTCTCGCTCGCTGATCTCGTCCTCGAAATGGGTGTAGAGCTTCACGCGGGGCCATTCCAGCACATGCGCGAGCAGGACCTCGGCCTCGAGTCGGGGGCTTTCCGAGCCCTTCTTCTTGAGAAAATTGGCCGTCCAGGTGAGCAGGCGGCCGATCGTCCATCGCTCTTCGGATTCTCCGGGCATCGATCCCTCTTCCGACAGGAGGCCGTGGGCTCGTTCGTCACTCTGTCAGATGTCGCCGAGCTGCTCCCGGCGGTCGTGCTCGATCAGGGCGGCGGTCACGTCCTGGAGTTCCCCCTGGATCACCCGATCGAGGTTGTACCACGTGCGGTTGATGCGGTGATCGGTCACGCGGTTCTGCGGGAAGCTGTAGGTCCGTACGCGCTGGGAGCGGTCGCCCGAGCCGATGAGGGTGCGGCGGGTCTCGGCCCGGTCGGCCTGGGCCTTCTCCTGCATCTGGTCGAAGATCCGCGACTTGAGCAGGCGCATGGCCTTGGCCTGATTCTTGTGCTGGCTGCGCTCGTCGCGGCAGAGGACGACGATGCCGGTGGGCTTGTGCGTGAGCCTCACGGCGCTCTCGGTCTTGTTCTGGTGCTGTCCGCCGGGGCCTCCGGCACGCATCACGTCGCGCTCGATGTCCTCGGGCCGGATGACCACCTCCACGTCCTCGGGCTCCGACAGCACGGCGACCGTGGCCGCCGAGGTGTGGACCCGGCCCTGGGTCTCGGTTTCCGGAACACGCTGGACGCGGTGCCCGCCCGACTCGAACTGGAGGTGCCGGAACGCCCCGTCGCCGCTCACGCCGAAGGTCGCCTCGCGGAACCCGCCGAGCTCGGTCGGCACGAGCTCGAAGGGCTCGAACTGCCACCGCATGGTCTCGGCGTACCGGCGGTACATCTCGAAGAGGTCGCGGGCAAAGAGCGCGGCCTCGTCGCCCCCGGTGCCGGCGCGGATCTCGATGATCAGCCCGGCACGATCGGCCCCGGCGGTGCGATCATAGATCAGGTCGCGCAGGTTCTCGCCGGTCTCCGCCTCCTGGCGGCGGAGTTCTTCGAGCTCGGCCTCGGCATATTGCTTCATCTCGCCGTCGGTCTCGGCGTCGAGCAGGGCCCGGGCCTCGGCGATCAGGCGGCCGAACTCCAGGTAGCGGCCATAAGGCTGCGCGACCTTGGCCAGCACGCCACGCTCCTTGGCCAGCGACGCGACCCTCGCCGGGTCGGACGAGACCGACGGATCGAGCAGGGCCTTCTCGATCTCCAGGTACCGCTGGTAATCCGCGTGAAGCTTCTCGAACACGAGCCACCGGAGGCGAGAGACCCAGGATCGGGGAAAGACGTGGCGACCGCGTGTTCGCGAAGCTAGGCGAGGCTCTGGAGGAACCGGGCGAAGGTCGGGGCCAGCGGGACGACCTGACCTGACTCGCGGATCAGGTACGAGACCGTCGGGCTCGAAGCCGACCGATCGTCGCGATAGTCCAGGCACACATAATTGCCCTCGCCATCGTTGATGATCGGGATCAGCCCCTCGGGCCGCTTGCCCGCCAGATCCAGGTCGTTCACGGTGTCGAGCAGGTTCTCGGAGTCCTGCGGGTCGAGCGTGATGAGCAGGCCGACCGACCGAGGTTCGGGGGCAGGTCCCCCAAGGTCGATGGTGAAGCCGGCTGGCTCAGGTGCCCCCCCGCCGTTCTCCTTGACGCACGCGCGATAGTCGGCGGGGAAGGTGACGCCCAGCACGCGCTCGACGTGCTTCACGGCCTTCTCCGACGACGGTTCCGCGGCATATCGCCAGAGGGGCCCGGTGTCCGACGGCATGACTGGGAAATCCTCTCCAGACGGGCGGCACCCAGGGCGAGTGCCCGGGTAGGAGCCGGAGGGGCCTCCGGACGCTGAACCCTGGCACTCCGCCGCGAGGGGCTCGGTCGAATCGCGCGAGGGGCTTAGCCCTCGGTCGTCTCGGGGGCCGGGGCCTCGTCCTTGTTCTTGCCGTACTTGCCCTTGTACTTGTTGGCGAAGCGGGTCAGGCGGCTGTCATCGCTCGAAGCCCGGGTCTTGCCGGTATAGAACGGGTGCGAGGCGCTCGATACGTCGACCGTGACCAGCGGATACTCGTTGCCGTCTTCCCAGGTGACCTTCTGGTTCGTGCGGACGGTGGACCGGGTCAGGAACGAGAAGTTCGCCGAGGCGTCACGAAAGACGACCTCACGATACTGGGGATGGATGCCGTCTTTCATCGCGCAAAGCCCTTCCAATCAAGCGGACAAGGCCCAGACACGGGATCGCACGCGCGGCGTCCCGACTGTTTGGGGCCTTTTAGACTATCAAAGGCTAGCGGATTACGCGAGGGGCGATCGACTGACCTTTGCCAACTCGGCCATCGTGAACGGTCACCGCCCCGTCGGTTCAACCGAGGTTTCCATTCGAATAGGGCAACCCAGGATGGGGCCCGCTGCGGCACGAGACCAGCCTCTACTGGTCCCGTCGCTCCTTCGCTTTCTCCCGTGCCCGATTGTACATCGGAATGACCGATTTCTGGGCGAACTCGCGGTTGGCCCATTCGTCGAGCAGCGGAAAGGTATTGAACTCTTTCTGATGCTCCAGCCACCAAAAGTAAAGGTCGCCTGCGAAATAGACTTTGCCCTGCTTGACCTCAACAACCGGAAAATCCGGCCCGAGAATGGTTGCCGCGTGCCTACCTACCTCGGAGTCAACAGGGATGCCCCCCCCGACCTGGACGACCACCGAGAAGACCAGACGGGAGGGGGCCCGTTTGTCCTTCGCCTTCAAGCCCCGGCCCAGGGCAGCAACAAAAGCGGCCCCTTCACGATTAATGTCGGCCACAAGCGACTTCTCGCCTTTGGCGAAGCGGTCCCATTTGACCAGATACGCGTCAATGAGCTCGATGTCTTGGTCCATCCGCTTCTTGTCCTCCTGGACGAAAGGAGCGGATTGAAAGCCGACGAACGCTTCAGCGTCCGACCAACAAGCGGCGATCATCGCGATCTGCAGAATCGAAAGCCTCATCGCCGAACTCCCTCCGCTCGACCTGTCACTCAAGCCGCCGTCGCCACTTCCGCGGATCCTGGGAGGTATGGAACAAGCCGAACACAATCACCTTGCTGTCGACGACTTCGTAGTAGACGGCGTACGGGAATCGCCTCAGCAGGGCACGGCGATACGACAGGTGGACGATCTCGTGCAGATTCGGGCGGCGCAGGATGGCCTGGAGGCAGGCGTCGACCCGGCTCAACAAGGCCTCGCCAAGTCCGGCCCGGCGATCCTCGTACCAGGCGTAGGCTTCCTCGAGATCTCGTTGAGCCTCCGGAGCGATGACCAGCTCAACGGCCATGATGACTTCGGACGCGCTTCTGGACCTCGTCCCATGTCGATCCGGAAGCGGGGTTCTCAAGTAAGTTCGCCTTACGGCGCTCAAGCTCGACTTTGTGCCAGTCGAGGACCGGGACCGCCTCGGGCGTGGCTGCGAGATCGTCCCACAGATCTTCCACCAACTGGAGCTTTTCGGAGGGGCTCAGGTCGAAGACCGAGGTCGTGTCCTTACTCATCGAGAAACCCTCCGAAGAGTAGCATTTCGTCACGCATTGAGTTTGGCATTCGCGATTGAGCCTTGCAAGCGATTCCGAGCCGATGAGGCTTTGCGAGAGGTCGCCTCAACGACCTTTCGTCTGGAGCGACACCGGGTTGATCGTCGAACTCACTTCGCCGGCAGGGGCTTTCCGGCCAGCAGGGCCTCGACGGCCTTTTCGACCTGCTCGTAGGTGAACTGGTTGTCGGGGTCGTCCATCGTGAAGCGGCGGATCTCCTTGCCGTCGGGGCCGAAGAGGAACACGGCGGGGATGGCCGAGATGTCCAGGCGTTCGAACCCGGCCCCGTACTCCTCGTCGATGTAGTAGTTGGCGAAGGTGGCCTTCTTCTCCTTCAGGAAGTCCTCGGCCGACTTCAGGGCGACCTTGTCCTCGATGTCGTCCAGCGACAGGGAGATCACGGCCAGGCCCTTGGGGCCGTACTTCGTGTGCATCTCGACGAGGTGCGGAAAGTTCTCCTTGCACGGGGCGCAGTTGCTGGCCCAGGCGTCGATGATCGTGAACTTCGCCTTGTTCGGGTTGGCGGCGAGCTGGGCCTTGAGGGCCTCGAACTTGATCGGCGTGAACTTGACCGGCTCGCCCGCGATCGCGGGGACGGCCAGGATGAGGGCGAAGGCGGGCACGAACTGGAGGAGGCGACGGGCGAGGGGCATGTCCGGTTCCTTGTCGATCGAGGGGAGACCCGGGGAGCTCACTCGATGTGGCCCGGGCGCGAAAACGCCCGCCGCCGAGGGATGGATCGGGGGCGGGCATCAGGATTCTAGGTGCGTTCGGCCCGAAATCTTGCGAAATCGGTCCGACCGTGGCCTGCGATTACTTCTTGTCGTAGCTCACGCCGCAGCCCACGGGACGGGTCTCGGTGACCTCGACGTCCTTGCCCGAGAGCAGGGCGTTGACGGCGTCCTTCACGTAGGTCTTCTTGACGCTGTTCTCGTTGGCATTGTCGTCGAGGGCGCCCATATAGCGGATCTTGCGCTCCTTGTCGAGCACGAAGAACTGCGGGGTGTTGGTCGCCCCGTAGTCGCGGCCGATCTGCTGGGTCTCGTCGAACCCGTACACGTAGTTGAACTTCTTGTCGTCGCCCTTGAGGCGCTCCTTGATGGCGGCGAGGTCGTCGCTCTTGCGCTGACCCGAGCCGGTCACGGCCACGCCGACGACCTTCACGCTCTTGCCCTTCATGTCGTCGACGAGCTGCTGGACGCGGTCTTCGTACTGGACGACGACCGGGCAGTGGTTGGCCAGGAAGACCAAAACGACCACATCTTCCTTCATGTCGCCCAGGCTGAGGCTGGCCTCTTCGCCCTTGGGCGTGGTGGCCGGGATGCCCGAGAAGGTGGGGGCCTTGTCCCCAACGCTGACCTTCTTGTTGTACTTGCCCGCGAGGGCGGGGCTGGCCACGAGGGCCACGGCGGCCACGGACAACAGGAACTTCCGCATCGTGTTCTCTCCTCCGAGGTGGGGAAACGGGCCGGATCGTCGCGGCAAACCGGGCGATCGCGGCGACTGGAGCTATCGCCCTAGGCGGTGCCAGGCCATCCCCGAGCACCGGCGTGTGGGTCCATGCAAACTTGCGGAGCCGAGATCGGAATCCTTACCAACCAATGTCTCACAGGGTTTCAGCGTCCTTTCCAGGACGCCCGGCCCCAGTATCTAGGGGACTCGGCCATTTTTCTCGCCGGCCGCCACCCGACGGAGTCCGAGCATAACCCGGCCCGAGTCACCTCGTCAACGAGCAAGGCCGGATCCCGCTCGGACCATGCCGACAAAATCAATCGAGTTAGAAAACATCACGACGAACGCCGATCGATCCGTTCAGCCGATCGGTCGCGTGGGCGAGGCCCAGAGCGCCGCATTGGCGATGATCTGCCGGACCGACGGGTGGAACATGATCGGGAATCCGTCGTGGCCCGGCCGGAAATAGGCCACGCGACCGCTCTCCACGGTCCAGGTGAGCCCCGAGCGGAACGTCTCGTCGTCGTTCCAGGTCGATGTGAAGACCACGCTCTCGGGCTCGGGCACGCTGAAGGGCTCGGCGAACATGGCGGTCTTGGGGATGGTAAACGGCACGATCCCCCGGGCGATCGGATGGTCCGCCGCCTGGATCTTGATGTGTTCCGGCTGGCCGTCCTCCCTCCAGGCCTTGGGGGCGCAGGCCGGGCCGAACAAGGCGCGGAACGGCTTGCTCGCGTACGACCCGTGCAGGGCCACGAACCCGAGCTTGCCCGCCTTCACGCGATCCACGATGCTCTTGCACCGGTCCTCGGGCAGGTCGTCGTGCTTGATGCGTCCCCACCAGACGAGCGTATCGGTGGAGTCGAGCGCCTGGTCGGACAGGCCGGCGTCGGCCTCCCCCAGGCGCCCCTCCGAGAACGCGATCTCGGGCCTCCGGCGGAGGTCCTCGCCGAGGGCCCCGGCGATGTCCTCGGGGTAGATGGATTTGGGCGCGGTTCCTTCGCACCAGACTCGCACACGCACCGGCTTCGTGACGGGCGTTTGGGCAAAAAGCGATCGGGTCAGGCCGAACGCGGCGACCGAGCCGATGAACGCTCGGCGAGGGATCCGGACCGAAGGCGCATGGTGGAGGGGCATGGACGATCCGCAGGCGAGACGCGAGTACGGTGCGTCAAGGCAGGCCCGGCCCGTCTCGCTGGCCGGGGACGCAATCGCTGTGTCCCCCTAGCGTAATCCGCACGCGGAAGCCGTTGCAAGGGGCCGGGGCACCCTACGCGCAGGAAAATTCAAGAATTCTCAAACGAACACGGCCCGGCGCCCGGATGGGTCCGGGTGCCGGGCGTCGTGCGGGTTTGAAGTCGGTCATCCTCAGTCGTGGAACCGAGTGTCCTGGATGTTGTCGCCGGGAGCATGATCGACGAAGTGCCAGGAGAGCTGGTCGTTCACGACCTTCAGGAACTTGTTCTTGAAGGTGGACTTGCTCACGCCCGACTCGCGAGAGATCCCGCCCGTGACGGGGAACTCCACGTCGAGGTCGCCCTCGTGGATGATCTCCGACTCCTTCGGCTTGTCGGTGATGTCTCGGTCGCGATCATCCTTGGGATACTGCATCTCGATCACGCGGATGTGGATGTTCGACTTGCCCTGGTACATATCCAGGTCGATCGGGTTCTGGATCTGGAACCGCTGGATCTCGAGGAAGATCACGATGTCCGCGTCGAACGCCGTGGCCGCCTCCGAGGGGTCGGTGAGGGTGGGCTTGCTCCTCTGCCAGTCGGTTACCTTCTGCGGGTCGACGACCTCGATCTTCTTGATGCTCTTGCGCAGGGTCTTGACCAGATCGAGCGTGATGTCGCGGTCGACCGTCACGTACTCGTTCTGCGTGCCGGCCACGGCCGAGGTCAGGACCACGACCTTCTTGCCCTTGAGCGGCGGGCAGGGCGGCGGGATCTTGGGGTCGAAGGGCTGGAGGAAGAAGACCGCCTGGCGAGGGTCGCACCCGGACAGGGCCATCGCCCCAACAACGAGCAACATCCCGAGCGCGGCGGTGGGCATCCATGAGAGCGGCCGAGGGGTCATCCGTAACCCTCCCAGAAATTTAAGGAAAGAAGCGGGGAAGCCGCAGCGCCCAGGTGACCAGGGCCAGCGCCACGCCGGCGAGCACCACGCTCACCAGCGGCCCTTCCGCCGACCGGAAAGGCCAGGTCCGCCCCGATACCGAGGCGAACACCATCCAGGGGACCAGAAAGAAGCAGGTCGAGGCGATCACCACGCCCGCGGGGTTCGCTCGCCACCCCGGGACCATCCGGCCCCGGACCGCCCACGAGAACGCCGTGGTCATCCCGCATGCCGGGCAAGGCTGGCCCGACAGCTCACGGAAGGCGCACGGCCCGAGCCCGAGCTGGCTATGCGTCCCATAGCCGCGAGGATCCGGACGAAGCCTCGCCGCGATCCCGAGCACCACGATCAACCCCAGCGCCAGCAACGCCAGCACCAGTCGCGATCGCGGACCGAGACGAGGAGGCCCAACGCGTTCCGAAGAGTAAGGGGGATTCACGGAGGCTCCCGAGGCCAGAAACGGCCCGGATCCCGAGGTGTCCGGGCACCATAGTCTCTCTCCGAGAATCCGGCAAGGTCAACTGGGAGCCTTCCGCCCAGGCGCGAACTCCGCGGCCCACAACTCGGCCTCTGCCGTGGCCGCGAGCATCCTCCGCTCGACCTCGGCGCGGGCTTCCTCGATCTGTTCGCGGGTCGCGTCGCGGGGGACCGTCACGGCCTCGGGCACCACGCAGGTGGCGTGGCCGAACGGCCTGGGGATCGCGAACCGATCCCAGCTGTTGGCCCTCCAGGGGTTCGAGAACGCCATGCCCGCCCCCACGATCGGCAGCCCCGTTCGGCTGGCCAGGTAGGCCAGCCCCTGATGGACGTGGCGGCGAGGGCCCTTGGGGCCGTCGGGCGTGACGCAGAGGTGCCCCTGGTCCACCCTGTGCGTCATCTCGCGAAGGGCGCGGGCCCCTCCTCGCGTGGTGGAACCCCGCACCACGCCGAATCCCAGACGCTTCACGACCTGCGTGATCAGCTCGCCGTCGCGATGCTCGCTGATCAGGATCTGCATCTCCGGCCACGCCCAGAAATAGGCGGGGAAGAGCATGACCTCGTGATAGAACGCGTAGAGATAACGCTCCTTCGTCCGCCTGGCCACCTCGGGGTTGACCCGAGGGTCGGCATAGCGGAAGTGGAACTTCGTGGTCCCGACCAGCCGCCGGATGAGCCACGCGCCCGACACCCCGACGGCGCGAACCAGCGCCGGATGCTGAATCTTCACCGGATTGACCTCCCTGTCCCTCCGAACCGAGCGCCGGAAGATTACGCGATCCGGCGAGATCGGGCCAGACGGGTTGCCCCTCGGCCCAAAATCTCGGCCTCGTC
This sequence comes from Planctomycetales bacterium, assembly GCA_031411935.1. GTDB lineage: Bacteria > Planctomycetota > Planctomycetia > Isosphaerales > Isosphaeraceae > JAQGHR01. The sequence goes on from JANOBY010000588.1 coordinate 9,689, forward strand.
TTACCCGTCCCATTCGCCCGAGAACACCTCGGTGGCCGGCCCGGTCATGAACACGGGATGGCCTACGCCGGCCCATTCCAGCTCCAGGTCCCCGCCCGGCAGGTGGGCAAGAATTTTGTCCTCTGTGAACCCCGTCAGGACACCCGCGACGCAGACCGCGCAGGCCCCGGTCCCGCACGCCAGGGTGATCCCGGACCCACGCTCCCAGGTCCTCATCCTGACTTCGTCGGGCGCCAGGACCTGGACGAAATGTGCGTTCACCCTCCGCGGGAACGCCTCGTGCTTCTCAAACAACGGGCCCAAAACGTCCAGCAGCACGCCGTCGACGTCAGGAACGTAAACGACAGCGTGTGGATTACCCATGGAGACCGCGGTCGCTGAATAAGACGCGGAATTGGGACTTCCCACGCGGATAGGAACTTCTATCGGAGGATTGCCCGGCAGGGACGTGGGGATCTCGACGCCCTGGAGGATCGGCTCGCCCATGTTCACCCGAACCCGACGGGCCTTTCCGCCCTCGACCTCCAGGTCCAGGGTCAGGACCCCGCGGCCGGTCTCGATCGTGATCCGCTCCTTGGGCGCGATCCCGTGATCGTACACGTATTTGGCCACGCAGCGGACGCCGTTGCCGCACATCTCGGACTCGGATCCATCGGCGTTGAACATCCGCATTCGGGCATCGGCCCGTTCGGAAGGCGCGATCAGGATCAGGCCGTCCGAGCCCACGCCGAAGTGGCGGTCGCTGATCGACCGGGCCACGTCGGCCACCTCGCCCGCGAGCTTTTCCCGGAACAGGTTCACGTAAACGTAATCGTTGCCCAGTCCGTGCATCTTCGTGAACTTCATCGCGTTCGCGTCCTCAAGTCACCGGGTCGTGAACCGGGTCCGTGTCGATGGGAACCTTGCCCTGCGCGGGAGTCCCCGCTTGCCGGAACTCGCTCGGGCACCTAGTCTAAAGTATTCCGGGTCCTTTTGCGGAAGTTTCTCCGAGGTGCTGCATGCTGAGTATGCCCGCCCCCACCCCATTCGACCTGAATTTTCGCGTGCTGGGGATTCCGGTGCGGGTCTCGCCCTGGTTCTGGCTGATCTCGGTCATGCTGTTCCCCTCGGCCGGCAAGGACCTGGGCATCACGCTCGTGTGGGTGTCGTGCGTGTTCGTGTCGATCCTCGTCCATGAACTCGGGCACGGGCTCACCGCGCAGAGTTTCGGCTATCGTTCGGAGATCGCCCTCTACGGGATGGGGGGCCTGTGCGCCTCCGACGGCGAGCAGACGTTCTGGCAGAGGCTGGCGGTGATCTTCGCCGGCCCCGGGGCTGGGTTCGTGCTCTTCGGGCTCACGCTCGCCTTCGTGAAGTTCGGCCTGCCCTCCATCGGCCGGGAGATCTCGCCCTACGCCGTGCTCGCGATCGAGTTCCTGCTGACGATCAACCTGCTCTGGGGTCTCCTGAATCTCCTGCCGCTCTGGCCGCTCGACGGAGGGCAGATCCTGGGGACGCTCCTGGGCCGCGCCTCGCCCCGGAACGGCCGACGCTGGACCCACGTGGCCGGCCTGGTGCTTGCCGGTTCGCTCGGGGCCTGGCGTCTGTCGGTGAACGACCTCTACCGGGGGCTGTTTTGCGGTTACCTGGCTTTCCTGAACTACCAAATGCTCCAGGCCCTGCACCAGTCCTACCGTTCGAGCTATGATGTAGGTGAGGACGACGCCGACTGGTGGAAGCGCTAACCTGGGGCCGGGTTGTGTCGTGATGGGAAGCTGGACCCGCAGTCTGGATGGGGCAGCCTGGTGGCTTTCAGGCCTGTTCGACCGTTCGGATCTGTCGATCCGGTATCGTCCGGGATCTCCGGTGCGGGTCCGCGGGACGGTGCCTCGCGCCCAGGCCGCGGCGATCTCGGCCTATCTTGTTCACGACTGGAAATCCCGCACGCCCGCGACGATCAAGGGCACGCGGGCCGGCGGGGTCTGGCGGGTCAGGATCTCCGGCGGGCCCTCGCGTGCGGAGGCCCAGCGGCTCCGCAACTTCCTGATCGAAGAGTTGCGCTGAAAACCCTCGCGGCATTCGGGAAACGTGGGGCGGCTAGGCTCTTCCCTTCGCCCGCGCCTTGGACAAGAATGCAAGTCGGGTAGACGGCGAACGGACCGGATCAGCCCGAGAGATCGAAGCCCGTCGGATTGCGAAACGACTACGTACATGAGCAAGAAAAAAGCCGGTCCCTCTCCTGCCCTCCCGGCTACCGAAGCCCCCCCGTCCTCCAATGGCCGCTCCCTCGTGGTCGCCGATCGTCCGGTGGTGCCGCCGATCCCGAGGCGAGTGCCTCTTCTGGCGTTGCGCAGCGACGTGGTGTTCCCGCAGACGGTGGTCCCCCTGGTGGTGGGGCGGGCCTCGGGGATCAAGCTGGTCGATGAGATCATGCTGGGCGACAAGATCGTCGGCCTGATCGCGCAGAGGGACCCCGAGGTCGAAGAACCCACGGCCGCCGAGATGTACCCGATCCTGTGCGTGGGGTCGGTCCTGAAGATGCTCAAGTTCCCTGACGGGTCCACCCGCATCGTGGTCCAGGGCAATGCCCGCGCCCGTTTAATCAAGATCGAGAAGACCGAGCCGTACCCCATCGCCTTGATCGAGCCCATGGAAGAGGCTTCGGACCCGGGGGTCGAGACGGACGCGTTGATGCATCACGTGAACGGGATGTTCAACCGCATGGTCGAGCAGTCGGGCCAGGTGCCCGAAGAGCTGCAAGTGGCCGCGATGAACACCCGGGAGCCCGGACGCCTGGCCGACCTGCTCGCCTCCAGCCTGCCCTTCCCCACCGAGGAGAAGCAGGAGGTCCTGGCCGAGGTCAACGTCCGCAAGAGGATCGAGATCCTCGGGCAATTCCTCACGCGACAGGTCGCCGTGATGGAGCTCGCCGGCAAGATCCAGGCCCAGGTCGGCTCGGAGATCTCCAAGGCTCAGCGCGACCATTTCCTCCGCCAGCAGATCAAGGCGATCCAGGAGGAACTTGGCGAGGGCGAAGGCGACAACCCGGAGGTCGACGAACTCTGGGAGCGGATCGAGAAGGCCAAGCCGCCCGAGGAGGCCAAGGCCGAGGCCCGTCGCGAGATGGAACGCCTGGCCGGCATGCACCCCAGCTCGGCCGAATACTCGATCGTCCGCACCTATCTGGACTGGCTCGCCACCCTGCCCTGGTCCAAGTCGAGCCGGGACCGGCTGGACCTGAAGCGCGCCAAGAAGATCCTCGACGCCGACCATTACGACCTGGAGAAGATCAAGGAGCGCATCCTTGAGTATCTCGCGGTCCGCAAGCTCAAGAAGGACATGAAGGGGCCGATCCTCTGCTTCGCAGGCCCCCCGGGCACGGGCAAGACCAGCCTGGGCAAGAGCATCGCCAAGGCCCTGGGGCGCGAGTTCATCCGCGTGAGCCTGGGCGGGGTGCACGACGAGGCCGAGATCCGAGGCCACCGCCGCACCTATGTGGCCGCCATGCCGGGCCGCATCTTGCAGGGGATCCGCAAGTCGGGGATGAACAACCCGGTGTTCATGCTCGACGAGGTGGACAAGCTGGGCGCGGACTTCCGCGGGGATCCCTCGGCCGCGCTCCTGGAGGTGCTCGACCCCGAGCAGAACGGGTCGTTCCGGGACCATTACCTGGACGTGGACTTTGACCTCTCGAAGGTCATGTTCATCGCCACCGCGAACATGCTGGAGACGATCCCCGCCCCCCTGCTCGACCGCATGGAAGTCCTGGAACTGCCGGGATATGCGGAAGAAGAAAAGATCCTGATCTCGCAGAAGTTCATCATCCCCAAGCAGCTCGAGGCGCACGGGCTCACGCCCAGGGACGTGCAGTTCACCGACGACGCGGTGCGTCGGGTGATCGCCGACTACACGCGAGAGGCCGGCCTGCGGAACCTCGAGCGAGAGGTCGCCACGATCTGCCGCAAGATCGCCCGCAAGCATGCCGAGGGCACGAAGGCGGTGACCGTGGTCGACGCCCTGGATATCCCCAAGTCGCTCGGCCCACCGAAATACTTCCGCGAGGTGGCCGACCGAACGGGCACGCCCGGAGTGGCCACCGGCCTGGCCTGGACGCCGACCGGCGGCGAGATTCTGTTCATCGAAGCGACGGGGCTGCCAGGCAAGGGCGGGCTCACGCTCACGGGGCTCCTGGGCGAATCCATGCGCGAGTCGGCCCAGGCCGCGATGACCTACATGAGGAGCCACGCCGGGGCCCTGGGGCTCGATGCCGCCAAGGTGGCCAAGACCGACGTGCACGTGCACGTGCCGGCGGGCGCCGTGCCCAAGGACGGCCCCTCGGCGGGCGTGGCCATCTCCGCCGCCCTGCTGAGCCTCTTCCGCGACGAGGCCATCCATCAAAATCTGGCCATGACCGGCGAGGTCACGCTCACGGGCCGCGTCCTGCCCGTGGGGGGCGTCCGCGAGAAGATCCTCGCGGCCCGACGAGCGGGAATCAAGAAGGTCCTGATCCCCCACCACAACGAGAAGGACCTATCGAGCTGCCCGCCGAGGTCAAGGCGGACCTCTCGTTCCATGTGGTCCAGACCCTGGACGACGTGGTGCCTCACCTGTTCCCGGGCAAGGGGCCCAAGGTCCTCCGCAAGCCCGCCGCGGTCCCCCCTCCGGTACCCTCCAAGGCCCAGCCCGCTGGCCCCAAGACGACCCGACGGACTCGGACGCTTTGAGTCATACGCTTCACGCAGGGACGCGGAGACTCTGAAATCCGGAGGATGCCCTCGGGATTCCCCTCTCTCTGCGTCCGCCGGGCGAACTCTGCGTGAAACGCATTGCCGGTTCGGTTGCACGCGACGCTCGTTACGCTTAGGATGTCGCTCGACGAGCGGGACCGGCCTGGCTCCTCGGTGAATCGGACTCGCGAGCTCCTGTCACGATGGCCCAGGATCCTCTCTCGCTGCTGTGCGTGGAGCCCTTCTTTCCGGGGAAGCTCGGGGCGATCGCCGACTGGCTGGTGCGCCGTCGGGGCTATCGCATCCATTTCTTCTGCCATCAGGTCGATGCGCAGGAGATGTGGCCCGAGTCCGTGGGGCGTGGCCTCGACGTGATCACGTACAACGTGGGGGGCGTGGCCAAGGAGCCCTCGGTCCACTGGTCGCGCGGGCTGGAACGCGGCCTCTGCTACGCCTACGGGGCCTGGGAGGTCTTCGACCACCGACGCCTGAGGCCCATCGACGTGGTCCTCGGCCGATCGGGGGGCCTGGGCTCCACCCTGTTCGCCTCGGTGTCGTATCCGGGCATCCCTCGAATCAACATTTTTGATTACTATTATCGCCCCCATCTTTATGATGTGACGGAAGACCGCGCGGGGGACCTCCCGCCCGAGTATTTTCTCTGGCGACGTTCCGCCAACGCGATGGACCTGCTCGACCTGGAGAACGAGGTCACGCCGGTCGCCCCCACGCTCTGGCAGAGGAACCTCTATCCTCCCGAGTATCAGGATGACTTCACCGTCCTGTACGAAGGCGTCGATGCTCGCAAGTTCGTCCGGGCGTCAGAGCGGCCTCGCGAATGGATGGGCCGCGCCCTCCCGCCCGAGACGAAGGTTCTGACCTTCGTGGCCAGCTCGCCCGACTACCTCCGCGGGTTCGAGCGCTTCGTGGAGCTGGCCAATCGGCTCATGAGGGCTCGCCGCGACGTGGTGTTCGCGCTCGTCGGGGGAGGCCCGGTTTCGAGGATGCTCGACATCCACTTTCATGGCCAGGACTATGTGAAGCACTGCCTGGAGCAAAATCCCCTTCACGACCCCTCGCGGTTCTGGAACCTGGGGGCATGCTCGCCGAAGGTCGTGTCCGACCTGCTGAGCTTCTCGGACCTTCACGTGTACCCGAGCCGACCCTATCCCGTGGCCAAGTCGGCGGTCGAGGCCATGAGCGCCGGCTCGGTGGTGCTGGCCTGGGACAGCGAGCCGGTCCGCGAGTTCGTCGAGCACGAGAAGACCGGGCTGATCGTGCCCGGCAACGACATGGACGCCGCCGAGGCGCTGGCCGTTTCCATGATCGACGACGCCGGGGCGAGGCGAAGGATCGGCCTCGCGGCGGCCGCGGTCGTCCGGGAGCGGTTCTCCCACGACGCGTGCCTCCCGAAGTTCGCCATGCTCTGCGATCGCCTTGCCGCCTCGAGCAAGACCTGACCCGACCGGCTGGGGCCTTTTCGCCATGCACGTCCTCTTCATCCATCAGGCCTTCCCCGCGCAGTTCGGCCGCCTTGCGCTCGAGCTGGCGAAGGTTCACGGCTGGCGATGCAGCTTCCTGATCGAGGACCTCTCGACCTGCCCCACGCCTTCTCAGGAGATGCTCGATCGTCTCGAACTGCATCGCCTGATCATCCCGGACGAGGACCGCGACTCCACCCCCACGCCCTGGCCGCAGATCTTCGGCAAGTTCCTCGGGCTGGCCCGCGCGGTGTATGAAGGGGTGGCCATGCGGCCGGACCTTCGCCCCGACCTGGTCGTGGGCCACGGCGGTCGAGGATCGCCCACGGTGTTCCTGCCCGAGCTCCTCGACTGCCCGATGATCAACTATTGCGAATATCACTTCGCGAAGCGGCGATCGGACATCTCCTACCGCCTCGACATGCCCCCGGCGACCGAGGTCGCCCCGTTCTTCCCCAAGTGCATCAACGCGCCGGTCCTGCTGGGCCTGGACAGCATGGACTCGGGCTACTCGGCCACCCGGTTCCAGCGAGACACGTTCCCGGAACGCTATCGATCGAAGATCGAGGTCCTGTTCGACGGGATCGATACCCACCTCTACCGGCCCCGGAAGGACGTGCCCAGGCAGCTCGCCGGCAAGTCGATCCTCCGGGGCACGAAGATCGTCACCTTCGTGGCGCGCGGGCTGGAGTCGGTTCGCGGGTTCGACATCTTCGTGAAGGTGGCCAGGAGGATCAGCCGGGCGCGGCCCGACGTCCTGTTCGTGATCGCGGGCACCGAGCAGGTGTATTACGGCTGGGACGCCCTCCACACCGGGAAGCTCACCTTCAAGCAATGGGCGATGGAGCGGATCGAGCACGACCCCGACCGCTTCCTGTTCCTCGGCCATATCGAGCCCGAACAACTGGCCGAGGTCCTCTGCCAGAGCGATTTGCACCTGTATTTGACCGTCCCGTTCGTGCTGTCCTGGTCGCTCATCAACGCCATGGCGTGCGGATGCACGGTGCTGGCCTCGGACGTGGCCCCGGTGCGCGAGGTGATCGAGCCCGGCGTGACGGGCCTGGTCGAGCCCCTGTTCGACGCCGACCAGCTGGCCGACACCGCGCTCAAGGTCCTCGACGATCCGGCCACCTACGCTCCGCTGGGCCAGGCCGCCCGGGCCCTGATCGAGGAAAAATTCAGCCTGGAGACGTGCGTCCCGGCCCTCAAAAACTACTTCGAGCGGGTGGCGTCTGCGGGCAAGACGCGGAGGGACTGACCGATGATGCCCCGCCCAGACGTCTGGCAGAAATGGGGGCGACGCCTGCCCCGGCTCGTCCTGGTCGTGGTGGCCGCGATCCTCATGGCACGCACGCCCAACTTCTTCAGGCCCGTCACGCTGGGCACCATCCTCACGCTGGGGAGCATCGTCGGGGTGCTCGCGATCGGCCAGGCGTTCGTGCTGATCGGCGGGGGGTTCGACCTCTCGCAGGGGGCCACGATGGCGCTGGCCGCGGCCTCGGCGGCGCTCCTGGCGACCTCGCAGGGGATCAGTCCGTGGTTGGCGACCCTGCTGGCCCTGGGTGTGGGCGGGCTCCTGGGCGCGATCAATGGGGCCTTCGTGGCGATCGTGGGGACCAACCCGTTCGTGACCACGCTGAGCACCCTGCTCGTGTATCGCGGGGCCGCGTTCCTGCTGCTGGGCGGGCTGCCCATCAACGGGGTGAGGGCGTTCGAGTTCCTGGAGATCGGCCCCACGATCGCCGGGACGCACCTGCCCGCCCGCGGGTTCGTGTTCCTGGGGATCGCCGTGGTCTCGTGGGTGGTGCTCACCCGCACGGTGTTCGGCCGGCACCTCTACGCCGTGGGGGGGAACATGCAGGCGGCTCGGCTGTCGGGGCTCCCCACGATCCGCCTCAAAATCGCCACGTTCGCGCTCAGCGGGATGGCGGCGGCGCTGGCGGCGCTCATGCAGCTCTCGTGGGTCCGCGTGGCCAAGGCCGACACGGGCTACGGGCTGGAGCTGGATTCGATCGCGGCGTGCGTGGTGGGCGGGATCTCCCTGGTGGGCGGGTCGGGCAGCGTGATCGGGGCGGCGCTGGGGTGCCTCCTCTTGCAAGCGCTCGGGACGTACATCACCATGAGCGGATTCCCCGACGAGTACCGCAGCCTGGCCACCGGCGGGGTGATCCTCACCTTCGCCGCCGCCGACGCCCTGGCGCGTCGCGGGGCGCGGTCCTGAACCGGCTCCTCGCCCCGCCACCGCGCCCGAACCCACGGATACCTCTCCATGATCCTCCCCCCTCGTCCCGCACGGTTCGTCCTGATCGCCTGCCTCGCCCTGGGATGCGGCGGCAGCCCCGCGCCCACCGGCCCGAAGCCCAGGCAGATCGGCGCGGTCCTGCCCATGTTCAGCCACCCGTTCTTCGTGGCCCAGCGAGACGGACTCAAGGCCGAGGCCGACCGGCTCGGACTGGCGATCGACGTGCGCGACGGGCAGGACGACGACCAGAAGCAGATCGTCCAGGTCCAGGCGCTCGTGAACTCGGGCGCGGACGCGATCGTCCTTTGCCCTCGCGACGAGAACGCCGCCGTGGCCGCCGTCGAGGCCGCCAACTCGGCCAGGATCCCCGTGATCACTCTCAACCGCCGGGTCAAGGGCGGAAGCGTCGTCACCTACGTGGGGGCCGACGATGCAGACGGAGGCAGGGCCCAGGGCGAAGAACTCCTCAAGGCGCTCGGGCCTGCGGGCGGGAAGATCATCTATCTCCAGGGCACGCCCGGCTCGAGCCCGCAGATCAGCCGCAACAAGGGGCTGCACGCGGTGATCGACCTCCACCCCGAGATCGCCATCGCGGCCGACCAGTACACCAACTTCCAGGAAGACAAGGCCAAGGCCGTGATGACGGGCCTGGTCCTCAAGTTCCAGCCCGGGGAGATCAAGGCCATCGTGGCCCAGGCCGACGAGCTGGCCCTGCCCGCCGCCGAGGTCGCCCGCAGCGCCGGCTGGAAGGACGTGGCGGTCATCGGCTTCAACGGCACCAGGGGCGCCTTCGAGGCCATCGAGTCCGGGCTCATGAGGGCCACGATCCTCCAGGACTCCGCCGAGCAGGGGCGAAAGGCCGTGCAGGCCGCCGCCGACCACCTGGCGGGCAAGCCGGTCCCGCCCGAGACGATCACCCCCCTGCCCCTCGTGACCAAAGACAACCTGAAGCAGTTCAAGCCCTCGTACTGAGACAAGGAATTCCCCCATGACCGCCTCCCCGAAACCGCTCAACTGGGGCGTCCTCGGATGCGCCCGGATCACCCGCCGGGGACTGATTCCCGGGATCGCGGGGTCCTCGGGCAGCCGCCTCGTGGCCATCGGCAGCCGCGACATGACCACAGCGAAGGCCTGGGCCGACGAGTTCTCGATCCCCCGGGCTTACGGCTCGTACGACGAGGTCCTGAACGACCCCGAGGTCCAGGCCGTCTATATCCCCCTGCCCAATGAGCTCCACCGCCCCTGGGCCGAACGCGCGGCCGACGCCGGCAAGCACGTCCTCTGCGAGAAGCCGCTTGCCCTCGACGCCGAGGACGCCGAGGCCATGGTCGCCCACTGCCAGCGCAAGGGCGTGATCCTGATGGAGGCCTTCATGTGGCCCCACCAGCCGCGCACCGCCGCGATCCGCCGGATCGTGGACAGCAAGGCCATCGGCGACCTGAGGCTCATCCGCTCCTCGTTCTCGTTCCCGATCGACCCGACCGACTGGCGTCTCGACCCCAAACGCGGAGGAGGAGCCCTCTGGGACGTGGGGTGCTACGGCGTGAGCACCGCAAGGCTCTACGCCCGCGCCGAGCCCATCTCCATCCTGGCCCGGGCCCACTTCAGCGTGAGCGGCGTGGACATGTCGCTCGCCACCACCCTCGAATTCCCCGACGGCGTCCTCGCCCAGATCGATTGCAGCTTCGAACAGCCATTTCGTTGCGTGTACGAACTCGTCGGCACGAAGGGCGTGATCGAGGTGCCCAGCGCCTACCTCCCGCCCGAGCACCCCACGGCCATCCAGCGCATCGACGACGGGGACCCGCTCTCAACCGACGCCCCCCAGACCCTCACCTTCGACGGACGCAACCAGTACGCCTCCATGGTCGATGCCTTCGCCCTCTCGGTCGAGCAGGGCAAGCTCGTCGACCCCGCCGAGGACGGCCTGGCCCAGATGAAGACCCTGGAAGCCATCCTCAAATCCGCCAATACAGGCCGCTAGATCGACGACCTGGGGACGGCAGCGATCCTCCCCATCAACGAAGAAACGCCGCGAGACCCGATGAAGGTTCTCGCGGCGTGGTTGATCACGGCGTATCGGCTAGTCCCGACTTAGCGAGGGGCCGGGGCGGTGCCGGGGGCGGCAGCTGCACCCGGGGCGGCGTTCGGGACGGGCACGTTCGGGACCGGGGCGATCTGGTCGGGCGAGGCGCCCGTGCGGATCAGGTTGCGGGCCGAGTTGGCGGGCTCGGGCACCATCAGGTTCCGCAGCTGGCTGCCGATGATGCGCTGGGCACCCTGGGCCTCGTCCTGCGAGATCTGGCCGTCGTTGTTGGCGTCGAAGATCCCGAAGATCATGTTGGACGGCTCGACGATCGCCTTGTTGTACTCGTCACGGCTCAGCGAGCCGTTGCGGTCGGCGTCCGCCTGCTGGAACGCGGCCTGGGCGGCCGTGCGGGCCGCGCCGATGATCGCGGCGTTGATCTCGGTCGGGCTCATCTGGCCGTCGCGATTGGTGTCGGCCACGGCGTAGAGGCCCTGGATGGCCGACTCGACGGCCTGACGGACCTCGGTCGCCTGAAGCTGCTTGTCATTGTTCGTGTCGAGCAGGTTGCCCACGGTCGCGGCGGGGTTCGCCGCGGCGTTGTTGCCGGCCTGCTGGGCCTGGAAACGCCCCTTCTCGATCACGTAACGCAGCAAGGGCTGCTGGGCGAACAGGGACTCGCGGGCGGCCTTGGCTTCATCCTGGCTGAGCACGCCGTCGCCGTTCTGGTCGGCGCGGAAGAAGAAGCCGCCGACCATCAGGTTGGCCGCGTCGGTCGCTTCCTTGCTCGAGATCTGACCGTCATTGTTCGTGTCGGCCACCTTGAAGACCATGCGGCCGGTGTCCTGAACGTCGTTCAGGCTGTCGATCGGGCCCGGGATGTCTCCGGCCTGACGATCTGCACCACCGGGCTGCCCCTGGGCCTGCGCCGGCTGGGCCTGACGGGCCACCGGCTGCGCCGGGGCCTGGGCTCGAACCGGGGTACCTACCGAGGCGGCGACAAGGGCCAAACCGGCGGCGGTCATCGTGCGATTCCAGATCTTCATGTTCATCCTCCGTTGCAAGATCGACGTCGAAAAACGAGACGATCTGGGCATCGGACGCACTTGGGCCAAGACATTTAGCCCGGCGACCGATGAAAGTCCCTCGGCAATCAAGCAACGACGATGCCAGAGTCGAATCCAGAGACGATGACCTCGAAAATGGGTGAAACACCACCATGGAAAAGCTCGCCATCCCCCTCAAATTATCTAAGTCACTTATTTATTGATCTCCAAACGCTTATTACTGCGCATACCGCTTCCCTGTCCCCGGGAGGTTTTTTGCAAGATTCACCAGGGCGTCACCCTTATCGGAACATCTGGCCACGCCCCACGGCCTCGAAGGCATTGGGGATATGATCAATCGTCGGCCTGTCCGAGCCTTCGGGCCAGACGATCGCCACGATGTCAAACCGGGAGCGGACCTCCAGGGCTCGATATCGCCGCAAAAAATGGAGGGCGGCGAGCGTGATCCGGCGCTGCTTTTCGAGGGTCACGGCCTCGGCGGGCAGGCCCTCGCGCCGGGTCTTGACCTCGACGAACACGAGGTAGTCGCCATCCCTGGCGATCAGGTCGATCTCGCCGGTGGGCGCCCGGTGGTTCCAGACGAGGATCTTCATCCCCTTCCGACGAAGATGCCGGGCCGCAAGGCGTTCGCCCGCCTGGCCGAGCATCTTGTTCATGAGGGCGCGGACGATCGAGTTCATGGAGGTACGTCGGGATGAGAGGCCGCGGTGCGCTTCCGGGAGTGCCGGCCGACATCACCAGAGGGACGAGCTCGACCACTGGGAGTCGGCCGACCGGTTGTTCAGACTCTTCTCGATCTCCGAGGCCTCACGGCTCCAGGCACCCCTGGGGCGGGCGGACTCCGACAGGCCCCGGGCGCCCTCGACCGGGGATTGCGGCTCAAAGCTGCCGGGCAGGCCCGCCACACGCGAGTCTTTGCGGGACTTTCCCAGCCCCTCGCACCCGACTCCCGAGATCGCCACGGCGAGCAGGCCAAGGATGAAAGAGGAACGCTTCATGGTTCGGCTACCCCCGGGCCAGGTCGAGGCCCGCGCATCGGATCGAAACGTTCAGGGCAGCACGCGGAGGACAGACGGCCGTCCGCACACCAGGGGTGAATTCGCATGGTGCCACAACGTCCGCGAGGAGTCCAGGCCGCGTTGACGGATTCCGGGCCGACGCCGGAGTTCCCGACGATCGGACGCGGGGGTCGCCTCGATACTATCGGGAGGCGAGGGGTCGTTAAGCACCCTGATCGCTTCTTGACAATCAAGACGCTAGCGAAGCGCACAGGACCACGGCCCAGGGACCAGGAAGGTCAAAAAACATGATTTTGCATAACGAACCCAATTTAGCGACCCAGACCAGAAGGGATCAAATCACGGATCTGCTTCTTGCAAAAAGACTTAAGTATCGTCAATGGGGCAGAGCCGCGTCGTGCAACTGCAGGAAAACGAACCCAAAACGAAGCCAATTTTCGGCCTTTTCGCGGAAAACGAACCCAATTCTCCGGGGATCTCGACGACGAAAAATTCGTCAACAGGGCCTAAACCAGATTCCCTTCCGCCGGATCCTGGCCCCAACCGAAGACCAGGGCGGCCAGACCCAGCAAGGGCAGAAGCCCCACAATGACGAAGGACGTCCCAAACCCTCCGGTCACTTCCTTCAACCGGCCCGCAAGAGGGAGAAAACCGGCCGCAAACAGGTTCGCCAGCCCGCCAAGCACGCCAACCACCAGGCCCGTCAGTCGAGGAGACACATCCTGACACAGAGAAAAGTAGTTGGCCATATAAGCGGCCGAGCCCAGCGCCATGATCGAGAGCGTGGCCACGATCAGGGTCGTGTTGCTCATCAGGCCAATCGTGGATCCCGAGGCGATCAAGGTCGCGGCCAGCCCCATGACAACGACGCGGGAGCGAATGAGCCCCATGCCTCGCCTTGCCATCCTGCCCGACAAGCTCCCACCCAGGAGATTTCCAGCATCGGCGGCCAGGAACGGCAAGGCCGTGGCGATCCCCCCCAACTGCATCCCGAGATTTCGGTCGACCTGCAGAAAGGACGCCATCCAGAACACGAGGAAGTGCCAGCAAATATTGATGGAGACCCCGACCATCACCAGAACCCAGAACCGTCTCAAACGAACGACCTCGCCAAGCGATTGGAAGATCGGCGTCCCTTGAAAATCCGAACGCGGTAGGGCACCCACCACGAGCAGAGTCCCCATCATGAGCAGCGCGATCCCCCACCAAACGGGTCGCGGGCCATACCAGAGCGAGGTCATGCCCATCCCCACCGAGCCCATCAAGAGGGCGAGAAGCGACACCCGTCCCCGCAAGGAAGATTTCCCGAGGCCCTGGGAAGGAGCGTCCGCCGTCGTTGCAGCGAAAACCTCGGGCCTCGGGACACGAATGGCCAACCAGGCAGCCACCCACAAGAACCCGAGAACACCGATGGTGAGGAAGGCAACCCGCCATCCAAAACGCACCGCGATGCCCGGGACGAGCAAGGGTGTAATCACGGCCCCCACGGCGGCGCCGGAATTAAAGATGCCGTTCCCCTTGGCCCGGTCCTCAGGGGACAATATCCTCGATGTGATCCGCAAACCGCACGGCCAGTTGAACGACTCACCAACACCCAGGGCGACCCGACACGCGATCAAGAAGCCGAGAGTGGGAGAAAACGCTGCAACCACACCCGCGAGCGACCAACCTCCGACCGCGATCGCATAAAGACTGCGAACATTCGTGCGATCGGCAAGAAACCCAGCGGGGAGTTGAAACAGAGCATAGGCCATCCCAAATGAAGCACCAATCCATCCGAAGGATTCGTCACTGGTCAGCCCAAACTCCGCCATGATCGGCGACTTCACCAGAGAGATCGCCTGCCGATCCATATAGCAAAGCACGGTACCAGCAAACATGAGCCAGCAGATCGACCAGGTCCAGCGATCCCCCGGCTCCGTCGCGGATCTAACTTGCTTGATGAGGGAACTCAATCGCCATTACCTCGAACCTACAATCTCAGATCAATAAGCGTGATCCGCGAGAATGGCAGGTCGGAACACATGCCGCAAGCAGGTCGGGGCGATCTCGAGAACCATCGCGAGTACGGCGTCCCACAGCCACCAAAGTATATCTAGCACCTGCAACATGCAGCAATCGGCATTAGTCACGCACAAAGTCGCCCCCAAATTCCAAGGCATTTGTTACTCATTCTAGGCGTTACGCGATTGCAGGTTCCGGGATTCCATAGAGGGGTTTGGCTAGGTACTTCCTCACGGCATCCCGGACCACCCGCTTCTTGGCCTCGTGGCCACTGACCCCGGTGGTGAAGAAATGCCGCTCCAGACGCAGGAAAGCCCGCAATGCCAGGCCGATGTGGTTGCGTTGCGCCCGCGTCGAGCGGGCCTGCGAGCGTTCCACCCCGCGGGTCTGCTTCAGGTCGCGGTGGTAGTCCTCGATCGCCAAGCTCCGCTCCGCGTACTGC
>JANOBY010000589.1:0-41818 GCA_031411935.1 Planctomycetales bacterium
GCGCACCATCCCGGCTCCTTGACAATCGGGACCATCTCCAGGGGCCTCGCCCGGCGACCAGGGGGCCCGTGCCTGCTGCATGGGAGAGCGAAGTTTTTTGGGGGGCTGACATGGGGATCGGGGTGCCACCGGTGGCTCGCCCACGGGTACTGCGGGGGGAGGTCGAACGCACGGGTGGCAGGCCACCGGTGGGGCCCGAATTCCCGTTCCGCCCCAAGATTCAGACCGCTCAAAGTGATCGGGGAACCGCGAAATCGCAAAAACGTGAATTTGCAGAACGAACCCAACTGGGCCGCCCCGTTCCGGGGCGTGATCCTGCGGATGTGGATTAAGAACAAGGACTTGCGACTCATCGCCGGGGGGTGAACATCGAGCGGAGGCGGGAAAACGAAGCCAAAACGAACCCAAAACGAAGCCAATTTGGGGCCCGAAAACGGGAAACGAACCCAATCTCTGGCGGGGCTCCGCCGCGAGACGAGGTCCATGCCGCCTGGAGGGAGAGGCCGCATGCCGGTCCGGCCGACCGGCAGGAGCCTCTGCGGTTGCGGAGGAGGTCCGGCGGCCCTTCGGCCTACTTGGGGGCGCCGAGCTTGAGGGTCCTGAGCAGGCCAAGCACCTGGGCGCGGAACTCGGCGGGCTGTTCCTGGAAGGTGGTGGCCGAGACGAACACGGTCACGTCGCGGGCGAACTGGATCACGTAGGCGTCGAAGTAGCGGCGGACGGCGGGTCCGCCCTGCGGGTCGGCGCTGGTCAGGGCGGCCTCCAGGTGGTAGGCCGACATGCCCGGCCAGTCCTTGTCGGGCAGGCGTTCGGAGAGGCCGGGCAGGACCTCGATCCCCTTGGCCCGCCAGTCGTCGATCAGGGTCTTGAACGAGGTCTCGGGGCTGGCCGTGGCCTTCTCCACGTATTCGAGCCTCACGATGTCGTCGGGCGAGTCGGAGTGGTACCGCTTCAGGTCCACCACGTTGGCGGAGCCGGGCGGGAAGGTGGGCTGGAACCCCTGGGGATGGCGGACGTGGTAGCGGTTCTTGGGATCGGTGAAGGTCAGCCAGGAGTTCTCCTCGGTCATCTCGGGCGCGGGGTTGGGGATGTCCAGCGCGGGGCCGTCGCCGGGGTTCTTGCGCTCGAGGACCAGCTTCCGGTTGAACTTCCGGGTTTGGGTCTGGCCCGGGATCGAGAGCGTGGAGGCCTGGGCCAGGCTGAGCTTCTCGATGAACCCGAAGCCGTCGATGTTGCTGGCGTCGCGCTTGGCCGGGGTGAACACGAAGTCGACCTGGGCGCGGACGGCGGTGGATCGCAGGTCGCGGTCGAACCCGGTGGTGACCTGGCCGGTGATCTCGATGATCGCGGTCTGCCGGTCGGGGTCCTTGGGCCGGGTCCGGATGTCCACGAGCTTGGCGGTGAGGTTGCCGGTGCGGACCTCGTCATTGAGCAGGGCCACGGCGCCGGGGCGCTCCACGTTCCAGGTCTGGCCCACCTGCTTGGGCAGGTCGGGCAGGAGGAAGGCCAGGTTGCTCACGAAGTCGTAGTTGATGGCGAACTTGTACTCCTCCTCGCGCAGGGCGCGGCCCGGCGAGAGGACCATGACCGCGGGCACGTCGCCGGCCACGGTGCGGTACCAGATGGTCAGGTCGTTCAGGGGGCGGCGATCGGTCCGGCCCTTCCACGGGTCGGGCTTGATGTCCACCGAGGAGTAGGCGCGGATGCTGTCGATCACCGCGCGATCGTCCACCGGGCTGAGCGACGCGGGCCTCTCGGCGAAGATGGCCTGCACCACGCGGGGCACTTTGTCCTGCGGGTCGTCCGTCGAGGTGGTCTCGCGGAAGGCGACCTGGGTCTGGCCCACGGCCTCGGGGTCTTCCTTCGTTGTGCCGGTCGTGTACCGCTCCCTGAGCCGGTAGAAGGCCGAGATGTTCGCCACCGACGTGCCGGCCTGGGCCTGGAGCCCCGCGGCCTTTGGGGAGGCCGGGACAGGGGTGGGGGCCGCGGCCTTGGGGTCCTGGGCCAGGGCCAGTCCCGCGAGGGTCAGGGAGCCGAGCATGAATCCCAGAAGGGGTGCTGTGGCGCGTCGCGGATTCATGGCTGGAACGCTCCGGGGATCATGACGGTGGACCGAAGTTTATCGCCCCGACGCCTTCCATTCCAGGGCCTCGATGAGCGTCTCGTCTTCGGGCCCGAACCGGGTCTGCGACGCCGCGTCGAGGGTGAAGGTCGCCAGGAGCTGATCGCCGCTGGGCGAGGCTAGAAGATAATAGTACCAGATCACGTCCAGCGCCCCCTCGCGGCCCAGGACCGTCGCCTTGTAGCGGAACCCGCCGTTGGGGCCGGAGTCCTTCTCGCTCTCGGCGGTGATCTGGACGAACCGGGCCCCCAGGGCCTTCTTCAGGTCGGCGCGGAACTCGTCCAGGTCCTGATGCTTGCCCTTGCCCGCGCCGGGGCCGACCGACAGGTTGCACTGGGCCACGAGGTCCGCCTTGTCGATCCGCTTCAGGACGATCTGCCGGGGGGTCTCCAGCGTGAGGTGCCAGTCGCGGTCATGCTCGAGCGAGAATTTGGCGTCGGGGGCCTCGAGCACGAGCCACTCGCGGCGAGGGTCGCCGTCCTTGCTCAGCGTGGCCATGGCGTCGTCCGAGAGCTGTTTGGGCGTGTCGCACGGGGTCCGCTCGACCAGCAGGCGGCTCTTGGCGGCGAGGCCCCACTCGACCAGCCCCTGCTTGCGGGTCTCGTCGCGATCGAGCGTGACCTTGCTGATGCGCTTGGCCTTGCGGTCGAAGGTGTACCGGCCGCTGATGCGGATCTCGCCGTCCCCGCCCCTGACCGAGCCCTTGACCACCCCCCCCACGCGGACCTCGGCCAGGTCGTCGGTCAGCGAGTCGAGCTTCGCCTCCAGGCCGTTGCTCGTGATCGTGTCGTAGTCCGAGAGGTTCCTGGCCGTGAACGCCGAGACCGGCCACTTGTCGCCGAGGTTGACCTCGCGGTCGGGCAGGAGGCCGAGCAGGCCCAGGGGGTCGCCGGGCACCTGCACCATCTCCAGCTCCCAGCGCGTGAGCGGCCCGCCCGCGCTGAAGACCGCCACGCCCAGGTCCCTCCTCTCGGCCACGAGCAGGGCCATCTCGGGCCGGAGCTTCAGGAGGCGTCCGTTCTCGCCCCCCACGGCGGTGGCGCCCTCGACCACGCGGCGGGCGGTCTTGCGGGCGGAGCCGTCGGGGGCGACCTCGGCGGTCCTCTCCACGAAGTCGTAGCGCGACTCGATCTTGAACGGCTGGGGCTTGGCCGGGGCCGCCGGTTTGGGCGATCCCGGCGGGGGCTCCGGACGATACTCTCCTTCGGCCTGCAACTCGATGAGCACCCTCGTTGTGGGGCCCGCGCTCTCGCGAAGCGTGGCCCCGCCCTCGGGCGTAGCCATCATCAACGCCGCGAGCCCCGCCCAGATCACGTGCACCATCGTCGCCCCTCCCTGACCGAAACGGCATCCCGCCCGCGAGTTAACTCGCCTCGACGCGGGCGCGCAGGCTCCACCTGCACCAACCCCCAGCCCCGGCGAATCATCCCCGTACACCGCCCGGCTGTCAATCGCCGATGATGATAATAAGCATCACGCCCGTCTCCATTCCTGAGGCGATGCGTGAATGCATGGTACAGGGCGAGTGATGCCCCTTTCGGGAAGAATCCCCCTCGGGCGGTCTGGTTTCCGGTGGGCGGTCGCACGGGCCCGGCGAACCGAAAGCCGTCTCCCGGCGTCCAAGAGCGTGGGAGAATTCCTCGGCAGAAATCGGCTCTCCGGACGAATGGCTTGGGGATTGCGGATTTGGAGGTGGGGGAAGAAAGACGAGGGTCGGTGCGGAGTCGCCCCCGAGGGCGGATTTCGAGTCGTAGGATTTAGGCAAGGCGGGACATCGTCCAGGATTGAGCGAGCATCTCCAGGGGGGCGTATCAGGATGGGTCAGGCCTATCGACATCCGGCGGTGAAGGGGCTCAAGGAGCAGCAGGCGCGTTTCACGCCTCGCGAGCGCCGCCTGGAGCAGATCGACCGGGCCGAGCGGCTCCTGGCCGAGATCGACGCCTCCAAGCAGTACCCGTGGGAATACGTGGTCTTCCGGATCACGGGGTTCCGGCCCGACAACGCCCCGGCCCTGATCCTGGATGGCGCGGACGTCCGCCACGACCTGCGCCTGTTCGTCGAGGACCTGTCGGAGACCGTCAGCCAGAAGCTGGAGAGCGTGAACGAGCCGGTGCTCACGGTCGAGGCCGTGGGCAAGCGGTTCAACGTGTCCACCCGGACGGTCACGCGGTGGAGGAGCCAGGGCCTGGTGGCGCGCCGGTTCGTGATCGGCGGGCGCACGAAGGTCGGGTTCCTCGAGTCGAGCCTCTCGCGGTTCGTGGACGAGCACCAGGAGCAGGTCTCTCGCGGCTCGCGGTTCAAGCAACTGCACGACTCCGAGCGCGACGAGATCATCCGCCGGGCTCGCCGGATGGCGGTCGTGGGCGGGCCGGGCCGATTGACCGAGATCTCCCGGCGCATCGGCCGCAAGATGGGGCGATCGACCGAGACGGTCCGGGCCACGCTCAAGGCCTACGACCGCGACCACCCCGACCGCACGATCTTCGAGTCGCTGTCGGCCCCCCTGGACGACGGGGCCAAGGCCGAGATCTACAAGCAATTCCGCCGGGGGCAGTCGGCCGAGGTCCTGGCCGCGGAGTTCGGACGCACCCGGTCGAGCGTGTACCGCGTGCTGAACGAGATGAGGGCCCGCAAGCTCATGGAGGTGCGGGTCGAGGCCATGCCGCACCCGAGCTTCGACGACCCCGCCCTGCGCGAGGAGATCGTGGCCGACCTGCCCGAACCCCTCGACCCCAAGTCGGCCCGCAAGACCCGCCCGCCCAAGGGGCTGCCCCCCTACCTGGCGAGCCTCTACGAGGTGCCCCTGCTCACCCGCGAGCAGGAGGCCCACCTGTTCCGCAAGATGAACTTCCTGAAGTACGACGCCAACCGCCTGCGCGACGCGCTCGACCCCACGAAGGCCCGAAGCACCGACCTGGACCTCATCGAGAAGCTTCAGGAGGAAGCCCTGGCCGTCAAGAACCAGATCATCCGCTCGAACCTGCGCCTGGTCGTGTCGATCGCCAAGCGCCACGTGGGGCCCTCGAACAACTTCTTCGAGCTGGTCTCCGACGGCAACATGAGCCTGATCCGCGCCGTGGAGAAGTTCGACTATGCCCGCGGGAACAAGTTCAGCACGTACGCGTCGTGGGCGATCATGAAGAACTTCGCCCGCACGATCCCCGAGGAGAACTACCGCCGAGACCGGTTCGTGACCGGCCACGAGGCCATGTTCGAGGCCGCCGCCGATACCCGCGGCGACGAGCACGAGTACGAGTCCTCGGTCAAGCGAATGCAGGAGGCCGTCAAGGGCATGCTCGGCCAGCTCGACGACCGCGAGCGTCGCATCATCATCAGTCGATACGGGCTCGGCGGGGCGAGCGAACAGACCCTGGAACAGCTCGGCCGAGAGCTGGGAATCACCAAGGAACGCGTCCGGCAGATCGAGTCGCGGGCCCAGGACAAGCTCCGAAGGATCGCCGGCGACTCCAAGCTGGACCTCCCCATGCTTTGAGTGGGGAAGTCGTTTCACGCAGAGATGTAGAGCGCAAAGTACGCAGAGAGGAGGAACATTCCGGATTTCGGACGTTCCCAATCCTCATTCTTTCCGGGTCCTCTGCGCTCCTCCCCGTCTCTGCGTGAAACGCATTTTCAGGTCCCCCGCAGAACGACTCCCGGCAGGATCTGGTAGAATCGAGGGCCTCTCGCTGCGAACCTCCCGAAGAGGTCCGATCCCATGTCCACGGCCCGCGCCTCCCGATCGCCATCGCCTCGTCCCGCCCCTGAAGCCGGGCAGTGGCGTACGGTCGCCGACCTCTTGAAGACCCTGGGCGACGTGCCCGCCAGCCGCGTCCGCTGGTCGCCCTCGCCCGGCACCGCGACCGAGCAGGACCTCCTGCGCATCAACGAGTCCAAGACCGCCCTGTGCGAGCTCGACCACGGCACCCTGGTGGAGAAGACCGTGGGTTATGAAGAGTCGGAGATCGCCGGCCTGATTCTGACTTTACTCAACATTTCGGTGCTACCTCGCAAACTGGGGATCGTGCTCGCACCCGACGGCCCGGTCCGCCTTCTCCCCTCGCTCGTCCGCCTGCCCGACGTCTGCTTCATCTCCTGGGACCGCTTCCCCGGCCGCAAGCGCCCGAAGGAAGCCATCCTCTCCGTCGTACCCGACCTCGTGGTCGAGGTCCTCAGCAAGTCCAACTCCAAAAAGGAGATGGCGCGGAAGCTGCGGCATTACCTTGAAGCCGGTGTGCGGGTCGTGTGGTACGTGGACCCCCGCAAGGGCGAGGTCAAGGTCTTCACCTCCACGACCGCGCCGCTCACTCTGACGAAGGGCGACACGCTCGACGGCGGCGACGTGCTGCCCGGATTCGCCCTGCCGGTCCGCGACCTTTTCGAGCGGGATTGAAGCGCGATGTCGCAGAAGCTCCTCTTCAACGACGACGCCCCCGATCAGGCCGCCAGGCTCCGGCCCCTCCTGCGCGAGCTTGCCTCCGACGGCGTGTACTTCGGCACAAGCTCGTGGAAATACGAGGGCTGGCTGGGCTCGATCTACTCGCCCGACCGCTACACCTCCCGCGGCAAGTTCGCCAAGACGAAGTTCGACGCCGAGTGCCTGGAGGAATATGCCGAGACCTTCCCGGTGGTCTGCGGCGACTTCACCTTCTACCAGTTCCCCTCGGCCCCGACCTGGAAGAAGCTGTTCGACAGCTCGCCCGAGAGCCTCAGGTTCGCCTTCAAGGTGCCCGAGGACATCACCGTGTCCACCTGGCCGGGCCACGCCCGCTACGGCTCACGAGCCGGGCAGGAGAACAAGGGGTTCCTCGACCCCGAGCTCTTCGGGATCGCGTTCGCCCGCCCGCTGGTCCGCTACCGGGAGCGCGTGGCCACCCTGATCTTCGAGTTCGGCACCCTGCCCAAACGCACCTTCACCAACGTGAGAGCCTTCGTGGAGCGCCTCGACCCGTTCCTGGCGAAGCTCCCCGGCGGGTTCCGCTACGCGATCGAGATTCGCAACCCCGAATACCTCGTCCCCGAGTACTTCGCCACGCTCGCCTCGCACAACGTGGCCCACGCGTTCAACGCCTGGACCCGGATGCCCGAGCTGCCCGACCAGATCGCCATGCCGGGCGCCTTCACCGCCGACTTCACCGTGGCAAGAGCCCTGCTCCACAAGGGCCACGTGTACGCCGACGCCGTGGACACCTTCGAGCCCTACAAGCAAGTGCAAAGGCCCTACCCCCCGGCCCGCGAAGGCCTCAAGCAGCTCGTCCAGAGAGCCCGAAAGCTCCACCAGCCCGCCTTCCTCTTCGTGAACAATCGCCTCGAGGGCAACGCCCCCGGCACCATCGAGGCCGTGATCGAGGCCGCCTCCTCCGATCCCTTGTAATGCCTTCATCCCTCGCAACGCAGGGTGCAGGGCCCGCCCACGGGGCTTCGCAACAGCGCAGTTGCCCCTCCTCGGCCGGCCAAACTTGACTGCCCACCGCGGTGCAGACGAGTCT
The DNA here is from genome assembly GCA_031411935.1 of Planctomycetales bacterium. GTDB lineage: Bacteria > Planctomycetota > Planctomycetia > Isosphaerales > Isosphaeraceae > JAQGHR01. Next base: position 7,609 of record JANOBY010000589.1, read on the forward strand.
CGCCCAGTTCGGTACGGCCCACCTGCCTCCCCTCGTTCACCATGTTGACATCGTGAATGGGGCGTGGTCAGATCCTCGGTCGCTTCTTGCCATTGAGGCGCTGATATCTCTGTCTATCCATGGCATGAGAATGCGGGTTTCGCGTATTGGTCGGGCAAGCCGCCCGATCTTTCGCCGGGGTGACACGCCGTCGTGTCCGCACCTACGAACGGAATGGAGACAGGACCATGCCCGAAATCCCTGCTGGCGATCCCGCGCGAAATCTCCTGTTCGGTTTGCTCGCTTTCCAGAATCAATTCATCAGCCGCCGCGCCCTGCTGTCCGCCTTCGACGACTGGAGGTTCGACAGGTCGCGATCCCTCGGCCGGATCCTGATCGACCAGGGCGAACTTTCGGAAGACCTGCATGCGCTGGTCGAGGGGCTGGTGGGTGCCCATCTCGCGCTCCACGGCAACGATCCCGAGAAGAGCCTGGCCACGCTCACGCCGATCGGCCCGGTGCGCAGGGACCTCGCCTCGCTGGCCGATGCCGCCATGCAGGCCACCCTCTCGCACGTGTCGTCCGAACGCGACGACGAGGACGACCCCTACGCCACCGACACGGCCTCGGTCGGGGCGTCCACCTCCTCGGGCGTGAGGTTCAAGATCCTCAGGCCGCTGGACAGCGGAGGGATGGGCGTGGTGTCGGTCGCGCTGGACACCGAGCTCGACCGCCCGATCGCGCTGAAGGAGATCCGAGGCTCCTCCGCCGACGACCGCGAGTACCGCGCCCGGTTCCTGGCCGAGGCCGAGATCACGGGCAAGCTCGAGCACCCCGGCATCATCCCCATCTACGGCCTGGGCACCTACGCCGACGGCCGGCCGTTCTACGCCATGAGGCTCATCCGCGGCGAGAAGACCGGCTCGCTCATGGACGCGATCAAGGCGTTCCACAAGGATCCCGACCGGGGGAGCCGCGTGGTGGAGTTCCGGGGCTTGCTGGGGCGGTTCCTGGACGTGTGCAACGCCGTGTCGTACGCGCACAGCCGGGGCGTCCTGCACCGCGACCTCAAGCCCCACAACATCTTGCTCGGCCCCTACGGAGAGACCCTGGTGGTGGACTGGGGGCTGGCCCGGGCCGCCGGCCGCACCGACCCGGGCTCGCTGCCAGGCGTGGCCGACGCGGATCACGTGCGGCTGAACCTCTCGGGCAGTGAGCTGAGCCCGACCATGGCCGGGGGGCCGCTGGGCACCCCCGCATATGCCCCTCCCGAGCAGATGACCGGCGACCTGGACAACATCGGCCCTCGCAGCGACGTGTACGGGCTGGGCGCGGTGCTCTACTGCCTCATGACGGGCCGGCCTCCGTTCTCTCGCGACGGCCTGGACCTCGCCCAGCTCATCAAGAAGATCGAGGCCGGCGACTTCCCGCCCCCTCGGCAGATCCGGGCCGACCTCGACCGCTCGCTGGAGGCCATCTGCCTGAAGAGCCTGAGCACCCGGCCCGCCGACCGCTACGGGTCGGTCAAGGAGCTGGCCGGGGACGTCGAACGCTACCTGGCCGACGAGCCGGTCACGGCCTACCGCGAGCCCCGGGCCGTCCGTGCCCGTCGCTGGACCCGGAAGCACCGCACCGCGGTCACGGCCGCCGCCGCGGCCCTGCTCGTGGGGGTCCTGGGCCTCGCGGCGATCGCCGTGATCCAGACCAGGGCCCGCAATGACCTGGCCGTGAAGACCGTCGCGCTTGACAAGCAGCGTCGCCGCGCCGAGGAGCGGGAGGCCCAGGCCATCGCCGCCGTGAAGCGGTTCGGGGACGTTGTGCGCGAGACGCCCGAGCTGAAGACCAATCCGGCCCTCGACGCCCTCCGCAAGCTCCTCTTGAAGGAGCCGCTGGTCTTCTTCCGCGACCTGCGCGAAGGCCTCCTAGCCGACCGCGATACGCGGCCCGAATCCCTGGGCCGCCTGGCCGACGCCAGTCTCGAACTCGGTCAATTGACTTACGAGCTCGGCGACCGGCAGGACGCGCTGGCGGCCTATCAGGAGTCCCTTGCGATCCACCGCAAGCTTGCCAACGCCGATCCCACCAGCGCCGTACACCAGTCCCACCTGGCGATCAGCTACCAGAACATCGCGGTCATGATGAGGACCATGGGCAAGCTGGATGAAGCGCTCCATGCTTGCGAACTCGCCATCGGGATCCGCAAGAGGCTCGCCGAGGCCGGATCCGCCGATGATCAGTCCCGGGCTGACCTTGCGCAGAGCTACCACAACCTGGGCAATCTCCAGGGCGACCTGGGCAAGCCGGCTGAGGCGATGAAGGCCTACGAGGCCGCGATGGCCATCCAGCAGAAGCTCGCCGACGGGCGCGAAGGGATAAGCTTCCTGAGCGACCTGGCTCGCAGCCAGTACAACCTCAGCAGCCTCCTGAACGACATGGGCAAGCCGGCCGAGGCCCTGCAAGTCTCCCAGGCGGCGCTGATGACCCGCCAGAAGGTCGCCCACGCCGAGCCGACCGCGATCGAATTCCAGACGGATGTGGCGGACTCCCACAATCTCATCGGGGTCCTCCAGAAGACGGCCGGGAACCTTCCCGAGGCGATGAAGGCTTACGAGGCGGCGAGCGCGATCCAGCAAAAGCTCGCCGAGGCCAATCCCTCGGTCAACAAGTACCAGCACGCCCTCGGGACCAGCCACTACAACATGGGCCTGCTTCTGTGGAGCAGCAAGAAGCCGGCCGAGGCCCTGAAGGCCTACGACCTGTCGCTGAAGATCCGCCAGAAGCTCGCCGACGCCAACCCCGCCGTCACCCAGTACCAGGTCGACCTGGCATCCACCCACAACAACAAGGCCAACCCCCTTTGGGTCGCGGAAAGGAGGGCCGAAGCCGTGAAGGAGTTCGAGGCGGCCACGGCGATCCTCCAGAAATTGGCCGAAGCCCACCCGGATTCGCACGAGTTTGCCAGCCTCTTCGCCGCGAGCTTGAGCAACCTCGCAGCCACTGACCTGGAGGCCAAACAATTCGAGAAGGGCCGCGATCGGCTCCTCAAGGCGGCCGGGTTGCAGCGAAAGGCGCTGGCCGCTTACCCCAACCACTGGGCCTATCGTCGGTACCTGACCGACAATCTGAACAACCTGATCGAGGCGGCCCAGGGACTGGGAGACGCCAGGGGCGAGGCCGAAGCCAGACGCGAGCTGGCCACGCTCCAGGAGTCGGACCCGGCGTTCGTGGCCCTCAAGGCGAGGCTCTCCGCCGTCCTCAAGGGGGAGCAACCGCCGAAGGACCGCCAGGAACGCCTCGTGCTGGCGCAACGAGCCTACGACATGGGGCTGTACGCGGGCGCCGCCCGGCTCTGGGCCGTCGCCCTCGCGGACGACCCGAAGCTTGGCGAGGATCGCGAGGCCCAGGTCCGTTACAACGCCTCGTGCGCCGCCTCGCTCGCCGGATCGGGGCAGGGCGCGGACGACCCGAGGCCCGACGAGGCCGCGAGGGCGAACCTGCGAGGACAGGCCCTTGAGTGGCTCGGGGCCGAGCTCCAGTTATGGAAGAAACTCTCCGAACCCGACGGGCCGGGGGGCAAGCAGCTCGTCGCCGCGAACCTGTCCCACTGGAAGCAAGACGCGGACCTGGCGGGCGTCCGCGATGCGGCCTCGCTGGAGACGCTTCCCGAGCCCGAGCGGAAGGCGTGGCAGGACCTCTGGGCCGAGGTGGATGGGCTTCTGGCGGAGGTCAGCAAACCTTGATGATCTGGGAAAACGCGTCACGCAGAGGACGTCGAGGATTCCGCATCCCCAAAGCTGTTCTTCTTCTCCGCGTCCTCTGCGAGCCCTCTGCGTCTCTGCGTGAAACGAATTCCGGGAGGCTTCAGCGCGTTCTGGAGGCGTTTTCTCGAAGGCGGCGGGCTTGCAGCATGGCTGAGAGTATCATGCGGCCCATGTCGTCTCGCCTCTCGGCGTACTTGGCGGATTCGTAGGGAGAGCCGTCGAAGATCTTGGGGTCGAGGTAGGGGGTGGAGATCCTCACGCTGGCCCCGGGCACGAAGGGGCAGGCGGCGTCGGCCTCGGAGCAGACCATGAGGGCGGCGAACCCGGCCTTGGGCTGGCCGGCGTCGGTGTACTTCTTGGAGAATTCCTGGGCGTGCATGTCGCCCTCGCCCCAGCGGATCTCGGAGATGGGGTTGGCGGTCTGGGGCTCGCCTCGGGGGGCCTCCTGGCCCGTGGGGGTGATCTCAACGCCGATGGCCTTGAGCGCCGCGATCGTCCGGGGGTTGAACGCCGTGGGGGCGGTTCCTCCGCTCGTGAATCGGATCTCGGGCATCCCGCAATAGGCGGCGGAGATGTTGCCCAGGGTGGCCCCCAGGATGCTGCGTCGCGAGTTGCCCGTGCAGACCACGATGGCTTTAAGAGGCTTGCCCGGCTCGTAGTTCGCGGCGATCCATGTGGAGAGCTTGCGCGAGGCCTCGCGGTGAGGCTCGCTCATCTGGTCGAGCCCCGTGGCCAGGAAGTCGAGATGCTCGGCCACGGCGGGCAGGAGCTTTTGTCGCGAGGCGGGGACGTTCGCCTCGACCGCGCTTCGGGCCTCGTTGGCGTCGATCTTGTTGTCCCCCCCGGCGATCTTCGCGAACACGTCGGGGCTGAGGAAATCGCCCAGGCCGGTCGGGGCGAGCGATCCGTCCTTCCCGATGGCCTTCGCCAGCGCGGCTTTTAGCTTCTGATCGTTGGCGGGATCCGTGGCCGCGGCCGTGCCCACGCCCTGGCACAGGGCCAGATGCCTCACAAACGGCCCCACGTCGCCCCCTCGGGGGGCCTGGGCTCCGGCCAGAATCCCGATCCCCACGACCGCCACCCACCCGGCCCCGATCCGTCCTCGAGCAAGCCTCATCCGCGTGTCTCCGGTGCAAGGTTCCTAAACTCTCATTTGAATGCGGTAAGGCGAATATATTGGCCCTCTTTAGATATGGCAAGGCGAATTCAATCGGGGGAAGCAGGGGGAGGGGCCTTGAGGACGTCGGTCGGCGGAGGGTTCTATCAAGGTCGCGTGCGTGGATTTCGCCCGATTTTCTGAGGGGCGGTCGCCCAAGGACCTGTCTACAATGGGCGTGGAAGCGACAGGCGGGGGCCTGTCCGCGGATTTGCGAGAGGAAGGGGCAGCATGACGCGATCGGGCAGGGCGGTTGCTGGAGTCTTGGCCCTGGCCGTGGCGATCCTGGCCGGCGCGGGCTTCTGGTTCGTTGCCCAACGCGGCGGGGAAACGCCTCTTGCGCGAGCGCAGGATGCCTACGATCACGGCGACTGGGCGGGCGCCGAGGCCGCCGCGCATGCGATCCTCAAGGGCCGCAAGGACGACCCCGGGGCGCTTCGCCTGCTCGCCCGATCGGCGGGGCGTCTGGGGCAGGACAACACCGCCCGGCGTCTCTTCCAGAGGCTCGGCACCGAGACCATGGAGCCCGAGGACCACGTGGTGCTGGGCCTGGGCCTGTTGCGTGAGGGGCGAGTCGACGCGGCGCGCGACACGTTCCAGTTCGCCCTCCAGGACAACAGCGGCCACGCCGAGGCCCGCTACGAGCTCGCCCGGATTGAGATCGAGCAGGGGCGGCTCGCCTCCGCCTCCCGGCTCGTTGGCGAGATGGACAGGAATCCGAAGGCCTTGCAGTGGGTCGCGCGAGCCGGGGTCCTGCTGGGCGTGGTCCGCGACCTCATCATGGATCCCGAGGACGCGGTCGAGCCGCTCCTGGCCGCCCTGAAGTCCGACCCCGGGCTTGTCGGCGCGATGCTCTCGCCGACCGAGGCCCGCAAACTCCTGGCCCGCGTGCTCCTGAAGATCAACCGACCGAGTGAGGCCCGTGCGCAACTGGAGATCGTCCATCGCGACGATCCCGACCTCGAAACCTCGTGGCTGCTCAGCCGCGCCGCGATCCAGCTTGGCGACAAGGCGGCCGCCGCGAAGGCCCTGGCCGACTCCGGAGGCTATGGCAGGGACCGGCCCGAGGCCTTCGAGCCTGCCGCATATGTCGGGGCCGCGAAGTGCGCCGAGTGCCATCAGGAGATCCACGATAGCCAGCAGAGTACCCACCACGCCGGGACCTTCCATCGCCCGTCGGATCTCGCCGGCCTCGCCACACCCGAGAAGCCCGTGGCCGACCCCCATGTGGCCGGGGTCCTGCACTCGATTCAGAGGCAAGCCAATGAACTCAAGGTGGTTACAACGAACGGTGATCGGTCGTACGAGGCCCTGGTCCGGTACATCATGGGCTCGGGCAACCATGCCCATACGCTCGTTGTGGCCGAGACGCAGGACTCGGGCCTGCGCGAGTTCCGGATCTCCTACTATCGCAAGGGGCCGGTGTGGGACCTGACCACGGGGCACTCCACCGTCTTGGCGGACCCTCACGAGGCCCTCGGCCAGAGACAGACCGAGGACACCCTGCGGACCTGCCTGGGTTGCCACACCACGAACCCCCGGGCGATCCTGGCCCCCGAATTGAAGCGGCCCGAGGCCCTGGACCGCGGGATCGGATGCGAGCGGTGCCACGGCCCCGGGGGCAATCATGTGGCCGCCGTGGAGAAGGGGTTCGCCGACCTGGCCATCGGCCGGCCCCGCGTGGCGAAGCCCTCGGCCGTGACCGCCCTGTGCGGCCAGTGCCACGGGGTGGGCAGCCGCAACATCGCCCAGGACGACGAGAAGAACCTGCTCCGGTTCCAGTCCTCGACCCTGCCGAGGAGCCGATGCTCCACCGCCACGAACGAGGCGATCACCTGCACCACCTGCCACGACCCCCACAAGAACGCCGAGACCTCCCCCGCCTTCTACGAGGCCAAATGCCTGGCCTGCCACGGCCCGGCCCCCTCCCACCACGCGGCCCTCGCAAGCTCTCGCCGCGCCTCCGAGCCCGTCCTGCCCGAGACCTCCCGGCGCGTCGCCTGCCCGGTGAACCCGACGCAGGGGTGCATCAACTGCCACATGCCCTCACGCGAGGGGACCATGCCCCACACCCCCTTCACCGACCACCGGATCCGCGTCCATCGCCGGGCCCCCGACCCAAAATCGACCGCCGAAGCGAGGTGAGGGCTTGCCGGAACCCGACAAAAACCCCTAGGATATCCGACCGCGGCCCGGCACAGGGGCCCACGACTGCCCTCGGAAGACGGTTGCCGGCCATCGAGCCCCGCCGAAGCCCCCGGGTGAACCCGTGGTACCCAGCCCGTGTCGGAGAATTCGGCGTGGATGACCAGTTTGCTCTTGCACGAGCGGATGGTGAGTGTATAGTAGGAAATTCACGGCCTGCGGATCGCTGGCGTAGCTCAATCGGCAGAGCACCGGTTTTGTAAACCGACGGTTGTGAGTTCGACTCTCACCGCCAGCTCTGTTTTGGTTTGTGCGGGGCTTGCCGAGCCCCAAAGCCTAGCGATCGGCCAAGCCCCTGACTGGGTGGTTACCCAAGTGGCCAAAGGGGGCAGACTGTAAATCTGTTGGCTCAGCCTTCGCAGGTTCGAATCCTGCACCACCCATCGCCAGTCAGCACCACCTTACGGAGATTCGACGAGACGTCACGACGACAGGACCCGGGCCCGGACCTCTGCCCTGCTCAAGACCTGGATGGGCGGCCCCGGACTGGGAACTGTGAGCTAGAAGGATTCGTTGCGGGTGTAACTCAATGGTAGAGTACCTGCCTTCCAAGCAGGCAACGTGGGTTCGATTCCCATCACCCGCTCTTGTCTTGTCTTGCGGAACGGGGACGTGCCGAGGAAGCCGGAAACTGGACCTGAACGCGAAGAGCCGGAGAGAGCGGATTTGACCTGAGCCTGACGCCCTAAGTTCCCGCCCGCATCGCACACGCTGCCGTAGCTCAGCTGGTAGAGCACGTCATTGGTAATGACGAGGTCCTGGGTTCAATTCCCAGCGGTAGCTTTCCGGACCATGACGCCTTTTCGCCTTGATCAGCAGCTTTGTCGGGTTGGATTGACGAGAGATTTCACGCCGGCCTCGTCCCGAAGTTGGGGAGTTTTGCCGGGCGAATTGGGACTCGGGGCGGATCGTGGATTTCCACCACGCCCTTCTCACCAGGAGACGACGGGAGCAACGATGGCCAAGGAAAATTTCAGTCGCACCAAGCCCCACGTCAACGTGGGGACCATCGGGCACATCGACCACGGCAAGACCACGCTCACGGCGGCCCTGCTCGCGGTCCTCGCCGCCCATGGCCAGGCCAAAGCCAAGGCCTACTCGGATATCGCCAAGGGCGGCACGGTCCGTGACGCGAACAAGACCGTGACGATCTCCGTGTCGCACGTCGAGTACGAGTCCGAGAAGCGCCACTACGCCCACATCGACTGCCCGGGCCACGCCGACTATATCAAGAACATGATCACCGGTGCCGCCCAGATGGACGGCGCGATCCTGGTGGTCTCCGCGGCCGACGGCCCCATGCCCCAGACCCGCGAGCACATCCTCCTGGCCCGCCAGGTCGGCGTGCCGGCCCTGGTGGTCTTCCTCAACAAGATCGACCTGGTTGACGACGAGGAATTGCTGGAGCTGGTCGAGGTCGAGCTCCGCGACCTGCTCACCCACTACAAGTTCCCGGGCGACGAGATCCCGATCACCCGCGGATGCAGCCGTCCCGCGCTGGAAAACCCCGCCGACCCCGAGAAGTCCAAGTGCATCATGGACCTCGTCAAGTCCATGGACGACTACATCCCGGACCCCGTCCGCGATCGCGATAAGCCGTTCCTCATGCCGATCGAGGACGTGTTCTCGATCAAGGGCCGTGGCACGGTGGGCACCGGTCGTATCGAGCGCGGGATGATCAAGGTGGGCGAGGCCGTCGAGATCGTCGGCTTCAACAACAACAAGAACTCGGTCGTGACCGGCGTCGAGATGTTCCAGAAGACCCTCGACCAGGGCGAGGCCGGCGACAACGTCGGGATCCTCCTGCGTGGTGTGGAAAAGACCGACCTGGAGCGCGGACAGGTTGTCTGCAAGCCGGGCTCGATCACCCCGCACACCAAGTTCGAGGCCGAGGTGTATGTCCTGTCGAAAGACGAGGGCGGCCGCCACACCCCGTTCTTCAAGAACTACCGCCCCCAGTTCTACTTCCGTACCACGGACGTGACCGGATCGGTCCTCAACCTGCTGTCCGAGGACAACAGCGAGGCCGAGATGTGCATGCCCGGCGACAACATCAAGATGACCGTCGAGCTGCACACGCCGATCGCCATGGAGGCGAATCTCCGCTTCGCGATCCGCGAGGGTGGCAAGACGGTGGGTGCCGGCGTCGTGACCAAGATTCTTCAGTGACGTTACGTTGACGCTCTCCGCGAATCCGGTCCGTCGGGCCTCCCCCGCGAATGGGTGAGGCCCGGCCGGGCTTGAATTCTCGGAGGACGAAGGGTTTCGAACGATGCGCGAATATGTCTGGCTGGAATGCACGGAGTGCGGCGACCGGAACTATCGGGTCCAGAAGGAGACCCGCGGTGCCGAGCGCCTGGAGCTGCGGAAGTACTGCAAGCGGCTCCGCAAGCACACGATTCACAAAGAGTCGCGGAAGAAGTAAGATCGGGTACGATCGTGGGCCGGCCGGGCGAGCGAGGGCTCCTCACCGGTCCATTGCGTTACGAGCGTAGCTCAATTGGTAGAGCACCGGTCTCCAAAACCGGCGGTTGGGGGTTCGATTCCCTCCGCTCGTGCCTCGCGGTGACAAGATCGGGCCGGGTCCGCACGTGGCGGCCCCGGCCCCGCTCCGAGACGGATGGGATGGTTCGCCGCCATGGGTAGAGTTCAAGACGAAGCGCCGGCGAAGTCGGCCAAGGCCCCCAACAAGGGCTCCGCTGCACGCAACGCCGGCAATGCGCTCGGTTCCTTCTTCAGCAACCTGCTCCGCAGCAACCAGTACAAGCCCACCCAGGGCAAGATCGCTCGCCTGTGGACGGCCGTGGGCCTGGGCCTCCTGTTCGCCGCGGGCGTGTTCCAGTTCCACGAATATCAGCTCAAGGGCAACTACGGCCCGATCGCTCAGTTCGGCATCCCCACGCTGCTGGCGCTTACTTTCGGTTGGTTTGTGTGGAGGACGGTGCAGTACCCCCCGTTCGCCGACTTCCTGATCGCGACCGAGTCGGAGATGAACAAGGTCTCGTGGACCAGCCGCGAAGACCTCCGCAAGGCCACGATCGTGGTCCTGGCCACCGTGTTCTTCCTGGCCCTGTATCTGTTCGCGGTGGATTACCTCTGGTCGACTCTGCTGAAATTGACCGGCGTGCTGAAGGTCAGCAGCGAGGGTTTCGGCTCCCAGGCCGGTTGACCCTTCGCCCGGCCCCCTCTGTCCCGGACCCGTCTCGCCCTCCCAACGCATGGCGCCGCATCGCATGAGTCATTCGACCGACGAACCTACCGACCTGACGGGTGACACGCCGATGGGGGTCTCGAACCTCTTCGAAGTCGAGGAGCAGTCCGCCGACGGCGGCCCGGTGGCCTCCGCGCCTGCCCCTTCGGCCGCCCCGGCCCCGGCCCCCACCCCCGCGAAGCCCGCCGACCCGGATGCCGAGCCCGCCCCCGAGCTGGTATGGTACGTGTTGAAGGTGCAGTCGAGTCGCGAGGACACCATCCGGGACGCCCTGGAGCGCCGGGTGAAGATCCAGGGGCTGGGCCAGTTCTTCGGGCGGATCGTGGTGCCGACGGAGAAGATCACCGAGATCCGAAACAACAAGAAGAAGATCGTCGAGCGGAAGAGCTATCCCGGCTACATCATGATCGAGATGGAGCTGAACGAGAAGACCTGGTTCACGGTGAGGGAGACCCCCGGCGTTGGCGACTTCGTGGGGGCCCACGGACAGCCCACCAAGCTCCCCGAGTCGGAAGTGAACAACATGCTCGGCCAGCAGACGGCCGTGGATACCGAGAGCGCCCCAAAGGTCCGGATCGATGTGGAGCGCGGCGACCGGGTGAAGATCAAGGACGGGCCGTTCGAGAATTTCGAGGGCACCGTCGAGGAGGTCATCGAGCAGAGAGGCCTGGTGAAGGTCATGCTCATCATCTTCAACCGGCCGACCCCGGTGGACCTCGAATACTGGCAGGTGGAGCGGCTCTGAGCCGGGCCTCCGAGGACGATACGAAGCGACCGGATCGCGGCTCGGGCCCGATTCATCCCCCCCTAGATTTTCGGTTTTCCCAGCAGAAGGTGAGCGGCAACGATGGCCAAGGTGATGACGGCGAAGGTGAAGCTCCAGTGCCCCGGAGGCCAGGCCACGCCTGCCCCCCCCGTGGGCCCGGCGCTCGGTCAGCACGGCGTGAATATCGGTCAGTTCGTCATGCAGTTCAACGAGCGCACGAAGGAGATGCGTGGCACGACGATCCCCGTCGAGATCACGATCTACTCTGACCGCTCGTTCGAGTTCATCACCAAGAGCCCGCCCGCGGCCGTCCTGCTGAAGCAGTCCGCGGGGATCGCCTCGGGTTCGGCCGAGCCTCACAAGACCAAGGTCGCCACGGTGACCATGGAGCAGGTCCGCAAGATCGCCGAGACCAAGTTCCAGGACCTCAACGCTCGCGACATGGAGCACGCCTGCCGGATCATCGCCGGCACCGCGAGGAGCATGGGCGTGGACGTGAAGGGTTGATCCGGGACGGGTCTCCACCGCATACTAGGAAATCTCTCCGCCCGAGGGAAGCCTCGGAGGCTGCATCGTACGCTCTGGGATCGGAAAAGGCGTGAGGCCGGAGTCGGTCGGGGGATCCCCCCGGCGCGACCCGATTGGTCTCTCGCCCTTTCTCGCCGTCGCGACCGCCCGACGGCCTTTCGGATCTCTAGCAGGACTCGGCGGCAGCACCCTGAACGGGAGCGAAGCGTTTGGCCCACCAATCGAAGCGGTTTCGGGCATTGAGGGAGAAGGTCACCGTCGACCCGATCCCTCTGGCCGAGGCCGTGAAGCAGTTGAAGCAGTTCGGCACGACCAAGTTCAACCAGTCCGTCGAGATCTCGCTGAACCTGGGCATCGATCCTCGCCAGAGCGATCAGAATGTTCGCGGCTCGGTGGCCCTCCCGCACGGGATTGGTAAGGTGGTCCGCGTGGCCGTGTTCGCGCAGGGCGATAATGCGGAGAAGGCCCGCGCCGCCGGCGCCGACATTGTGGGCGGGGATGACCTGGCCCAGAAGATCAAGGGCGGATTCATGGACTTCGACGTGGCCCTGGCCACGCCGGACATGATGGGCATCGTGGGGCCGTTGGGCCGCGTGCTGGGCCCCCGCGGGCTCATGCCGTCGCCCCGCTCGGGCACCGTCACGGCCGACATCACCGCGGGCGTGAAGGAATTCAAGGCGGGCAAGATCGAGTTCCGCTCGGACAAGGGCGGGAACGTGGCCGCGGCGATCGGCAAGGTCAGCTTTTCGGAAGAGGAGCTGATCGAGAACATCACCGCGTTCCTCGCGCACCTCCGGTCGGTCCGGCCGGCCGCGGCCAAAGGCGCGTACATCCGTACCATCACCATCTCGGCGACCATGAGCCCGGGCATCCGGATCGTGGCCTGAGGAATTCAGCCCGGCCGGGCCGAGAGACCATTCGATCATGAGCAAATACGTCAAAGAATTGATGATGGATCAGCTGAAGTCCGAACTTGGCGACGCCAAATCGGTGCTGATCCTCGATTTCAAGGGGCTGGACGCGGTCTCGGAGAATAAGCTCCGTCTCGATCTGCGCAAAAAGAAGATCCACATGCGGGCGGTCAAGAATACCCTGGCTCGCCGGGTGTTCGAGGGCGCCGGCATTCACGGCCTGGACAAGTTCCTCTCCGGCCCGAGCGTGGCCGTGTGGGGCGGAGATGGGGTGGCCGAACTGGCCAAGGAAATCTCCTCGCAGGTCAAGAAGCTGAAGAAGCCCGAGATCAAGGGCGGTGCGGTCGACGGCGTGGTGATCACCTCCGCCCAGGTAGAGGACATCACCAAGCTGCCCAGCCGCGAGGCCCTGATCGGTCGCGTGGTGAGCCTGGCCATCGCCCCGGCCCAGCGCGTGGTCGCCCTGGCCAACGCCCCGGCCTCGGGCCTGCTCGGTCAGCTCAAGACCCTCGCCGAACCGGCCGAGTCCGAAGCCGAGGGCGAGTCCTCCGAAGCGGCCCCGGAATCGGCCTGATCGCCCTCTGATATGTCCCGTCTTTCCCGATCCACGTAGGGTGCGAAGATCGCACCCGGATTTTTGAGACCTCCGGCGCGAACGATCGCGTCGTTTCCGCACGAAGAAAGGATCCGCGTTCCCATGGCCACCGCCGAACTGACCACGTACGCCGACAACATCAAGACCCTGGGCGACTCGATCGTCAAGCTGACCGTCCTCGAGGCCAAGGCCCTGGGCGACTACCTCGAAGACGTGCACGGGATCAAGGCCGCCGCCGTGGCCGCCGGCCCCGCCGCCGCTGCCCCCGCCGCCGCCGCCGAGCCCGTCGCCGCCCAGACCGAGTTCGACGTGGTCCTGGAGTCCTTCGGGGCCAACAAGATCAACGTGATCAAGGTCGTCCGCACCGCCACCGGCCTGGGCCTCAAGGAAGCCAAGGACCTCGTGGACGGCGCCCCGAAGACCGTCAAGACCGGCATCTCGAAGGACGACGCCGAGAAGCTGAAGAAGGAGCTGGAAGAGGCCGGGGCCACCGTCAAGGTGAAGTAATCCCGCTCTCTCGGTTCGGTTTTGCGTAAGATTGACCTGCACCCTCGACACCGGCGCGGCTTCGGGCCCGCCGGTGTCGTCCCTGTCCTGAATCTGACTCCCGTCCCCTTCGCCCCGGCCCCGGTCGTGCTGGACTCATCCAGACCTCGGCCCGTCGGGGTGTTCTGGCGCGCCCAGCCCTGGAAGGCCGCGTTCGTGTGCGGTCGGTGTTCTCCCCCGAGGTTGTCACCCCCCCGCCGCGACGCCCAGGCCCTTCTGACGAACATCTCCCCGAGAGGAGCGCGACGATATGCCCAGCTCGACCGTTCGCCGCCTTACCCCGAAGTTTTCCCGCAATTTCGGCAAGATCCACGACGAGTTCCCGGTCCCCGACCTGACCGAGATCCAGACGCGCTCCTATGACCGCTTCCTCCAGGCCGACGTGGCCGCGGAGTCGCGGCAGGACTCTGGCCTCGAGGGCGTGTTCCGCGAGATCTTTCCGATCGAAAGCTATGACAAGACGCTCAAGCTGGAATACATCAAGTTTGACCTGGGCAAGCCCCGCTACGAGCCCGACGAGTGCCGCCAGCTCCGCCTGACCTACGGCCGCCCCTTGCACGTGTGGCTCCGCCTGAACAAGGGCGAGACCGCGATTGAAGAGTCGGTCTACCTGGGCGATATGCCGATCATGATCGGCGGCGGCGAGTTCATCATCAACGGCGCCGAGCGCGTGGTCGTGAGCCAGCTCCACCGCTCCCCCGGCGTGGACTTCGTGGTGGAGATCGAGGCCGGCGACAAGAAGCTGCACGCCTGCCGCGTGATCCCCGAGCGCGGGTCGTGGATCGAGCTCCAGGTCACCAAGAAGGAGACCCTGGGCGTCCGCATCGACCAGTCGGGCAAGTTCTCGTCGATGACCCTCCTGCGTGCCATGAGCCCGCAGTTCACCTCCGACGACGCCATCCTTCGCGCCTTCTACGACAGCGAGGTCGTCGAGACCGGCGACTCCAAGGCCGCCGCGAAGCTCGAAGGCCGGATCGCCTGCGGGGATGTGGTGGACCCGAACACCGGCGAGGTCCTGATCGACAGCGGGACCGTGATCAACAAGACCCAGGCCCAGGTCCTGGCCGACGCCCCGATCGGCCCCATCGAGGTCCTGGTCGAGGCCAAGGATCCGCTGATCCTCCAGTCCCTGCAGGAAGACCCCACGAGCGACCACGAGAGCGCCCTGCTGAGGATCTACCAGCGGCTCCGCCCGGGCAATCCGCCCCAGCTGGAGAAGGCCCGCGAGCTCTTCCACGAGAAGTTCTTCGACACCAACCGCTATCGCCTGGGCAAGGTCGGCCGGTTCCGCATCAACCGCAAGTTCGACCAGGACGTGCCCGAAGACCGGATGACGCTCGACCCGGTCGACTACGTGAACTCGATCAAGTACATCCTCAACCTTCGCAAGAACAAGGGGCATGTCGACGACATCGACCACCTGGGCAATCGTCGCCTGCGCACGATCGACGAGCTCGCCGCCGACGAACTCCGCAAGGGGTTCCTCAAGCTCCGCCGCACCGTCCAGGAGCGCATGAGCCTGAAGGACGCCGAGGACATGACCCCTCGGTCCTTGATCAACCCCAAGAGCATCAGCGCGGCGATCGAGTACTTCTTCGGCCGGGGCGAGCTGTCGCAGGTCGTCGACCAGACGAACCCCCTGGCCCAGCTCACCCACGAGCGGAGGCTCTCGGCGCTCGGCCCCGGCGGCCTGAACCGGAAGCGGGCGGGCTTCGAGGTCCGCGACGTTCACATCTCCCACTACGGCCGCATCTGCCCGATCGAGACGCCGGAAGGGACGAACATCGGCCTGATCTCGTCGCTGGGCATCTACGGGGGGGTGGACGAGTACGGGTTCCTCGTGACCCCGTACCGCGAGATCGCCCACGGCAAGAGGACCGAGAAGGTCATCCCCATGCGGGCCGACGAGGAGAGCGAGGCCTACCTCGCCCCGGCCGACGCCCCGCAGGACGACAACGGCAAGCTCAAGGGCCCCCAGGTCATCGCCCGCTACCAGACCGACTTCCACACCGTGCCCGTGGAGCAGGTCCAGTACGTGGACATCTCGCCCAAGCAGATGGTGGGCGTGAGCGCGGGCCTGATCCCGTTCCTTGAGCATGACGACGCCAACCGCGCGCTCATGGGATCGAACATGCAGCGCCAGGCCGTCCCCCTGCTCGTGGCCGAGCCCCCGATCGTGGCGACCGGCCTGGAGAGGGCCGTGGCCATGAACTCGGGCATGATCGTCAAGGCCGGCGAGGACGGCACGATCACCTACGTGGACAGCACCCGCGTGGTGATCGACGACATCCACACCTACAAGCTCCGCAAGTACGTGGGGCTGAACGAGCGGACCTGCCTGAACCAGAAGCCCGTGGTGGCCGTGGGGCAGAAGGTCAAGAAGGGCGAGATCCTGGCCGACGGGGCCGCGACCTATCACGGCGAGCTGGCCCTGGGCCGCAACGTGCTCGTGGGCTTCATGGCCTGGGACGGCTACAACTTCGAGGACGCGATCATCCTCTCCGAGAGGATCGTCAAGGAAGACGTGTACACCTCGATCCACATCGAGGAGTTCGAGATCGAGATCCGCGAGACGAAGCTGGGCCGCGAGGAGTTCACCCGCGACATCCCCAACGTCAGCGAGAAGGCCCTGCGCAACCTGGACGAGAACGGGATCATCCGCATCGGCACCTACTGCAAGCCGGGCGACATCCTCGTGGGCAAGGTGGCTCCGAAGTCCAAGAGCGAGCTCACCCCCGAAGAGAAGCTCCTCCACGCGATCTTCGGCCGGGCCGGCGAAGACGTCAAGAATGACTCGCTGGAAGTGCCCTCGGGCGTGGAAGGCATCGTCATCAACACCCAGCGGTTCAGCCGCCGGATGAGCCTGAGCGAGGACGAACGCAAGGTCTTCGAGAAGGAGCTGAAGGACACCGAGACCCTGGAAAACCAGAAGGTCGCGGACGAGTACAAGCAGCTCATCAAGGCCCTGGAAGAAGAGCTGGGCGGCCCCGTGACCGACCCCTCCACCGGCAAGCCTTTCGGGAGGTCGAAGGAGGCCAAGGAGCTGGCCGACGAGGCCGAGCGGTTCAAGCTCGAGGCCCTGGACCTCCGCAGCCCCAAGCAGGCCGAGGAGGCCCGCAAGATCGTCCGCCAGTTCTCTCCGCGGATCGAAGCCCTCCGCGACGAGAAGGAGCGCAAGCTCAACAGCCTCAAGCGGGGCGACGAGCTGCCCTCGGGCGTGCTCCAGATGGTCAAGATCTACATCGCCACCAAGCGGGTCATCTCCGTCGGCGACAAGATGGCCGGCCGACACGGCAACAAGGGCGTGATCTCGAAGATCCTGCCCGAAGAGGACATGCCGTTCCTTGCGGACGGCACCCCCGTCGAGATCCTGCTCAACCCCCTGGGCGTGCCCTCGCGCATGAACGTGGGACAGATCCTCGAGATTCACCTTGGATGGGCCGCCGCCAAGCTGGGCTTCCAGGCCATCTGCCCGGTGTTCGACGGGGCCGACGAGTCCATGATTCGCCAGATGCTCAAGGAAGCCGGCCTGCCCGAGAACGGCAAGGCCGAGCTTTACGACGGGCGAACCGGCGAGAAGTTCGACCAGCGGGTGACCGTGGGCTACCTCTACATGCTCAAGCTCCACCATCTTGTCGACGACAAGATCCATGCCCGGGCCACCGGGCCCTACTCCCTCATCACCCAGCAGCCGCTGGGCGGAAAGGCCCGGTTCGGCGGCCAGAGGTTCGGCGAGATGGAAGTGTGGGCCCTCGAAGCCTACGGGGCCGCCTACATCTTGCAGGAACTCCTCACCGTCAAGTCCGACGACGTTGAGGGACGCACGAAGATCTACGAGAGCATGGTCAAGGGGGAGAATACCCTCGAGGCCGGGACTCCCGCGAGCTTCGACGTGCTCACCAACGAGATCCGGGGCCTGGGCCTGAACATGCAGCTGGAGAAGAAGCGGGTCTGACCCGCGGACCCCCTCCCGCCTCGCGACAACTCCACTCGACGGGCGGTTACGATCTCAGGATCGTGGCCGCCCGTCGTCCTTTGGGAGCCCTTCCGCCCGAGACGAGACCCGACGCACGGACCGGCGATCATGATCGACCCCAAGCCCCTGCTGCTCACCTGCCTGGCCAGCACCCTGTTCATGACCGGGCTCATCTGGTTCGTGGACCGGGTCCATTACCCCCTGTTCGCGAGGGTCCCCGCGGAAGCCTTCCGCCCCTACCACGAGGAGCACAGCCGCCGCACCACCCTGGTGGTGATCGTGCCGATGGTGCTCGAACTCGTCACCAGCGCCCTGCTCGTGGCCCATCGGCCGCCGGGCACCTCGGCCGGGCTGGCGTGGGCCGGGCTGGCCGCCGCGGTCGTGACCTGGCTGGTCACGGCCTTCCTGTCGGTCCCCGCTCACGAAATCCTGGGCCGGGGATTCGACCCCCGGGCCCACGGGCGGCTGGTCGCGACCGACGCGATCCGCGTGGCGGCCTGGACCGCGCACTCGCTGATCCTCCTGCGCATGACCTCCGGGGCCATGCGCTAGGAGGGGCCCGGATTCTCGCCGCGGGAGGTCCCCCGAAATGGGTTCGTTTCCCGCCCGCAGGCCCCAAAATTGGCTTCGTTTTGGGTTCGTTTTGGCTTCGTTTTGCCGCCGTCGCTCGACTGATGTGCTCCGGTCATGAGCCCCAAGTCCTTCTCTCCCATCCACATCCGAAGGATCTTGCCCCGGAGCTGGGCGGCCGAATTGGGTTCGTTCTGCAAATTCACGTTTTCGCGCTTTCGCGGTCCCCCGATCATTCCGAACGGGCCCGCCGTGGGTGCGGAACGGGGGTCCGGGGGGGCCCTGGCGGATTGCCCGCCGGTGCGTTCCGCCCGACCTCCGGGCGCGGGTGGGCAAGCCCCCGGTGTCCCCGGCGGATTCCCCGATCGTGGGGCCGTGCCCGTCCTGGTCGTCCCGATTGTCAACGAGCCGGTCCGGGGCGCAGGGGCCCCTCGCCTCTGCATACTATCGCAGGGCGGATGGCGACCGATCGCCGGGGCGTGTCGCCTGCCTGGATTTGTCAACCTGGACCCGAGAGGGGGGCGGTCCAGCTCCGTGTCAGAATCCGACCCCGGGGGCCGGGACCACGTTCGGGCTGAAAATCTCGGAGGCCCGTCGGACCCGCGTCTGGATCATGGCGTCGAGCCTGTCAGATTTCGAGCGGTCGGGCACGACCAGAGGCCGGGTGTGCTCCAGCAGGTCGATGGCCTGCCGGAGGGAGGCGTCCATTTGGGGCCGGTCGCGGGCGAGGAGGGCCAGGTCGTACAGGGCGATCTTCACGTCGGAGGCCAGGCAGAAGGAGGTGTAGGTCTGCTCCACGGGGCGGGGGGGGGCGCCGGGCTTCTTGCACCGGTCGAAGAGCGCGAGGGCGGTCTTCATGTCGTCGTCGGCCTGGCGATAGTAGGGCCCGGCCAGAGCCAGGTGCTCCGCTCCGTCGCGGAACTGGATCTGGTTGGCCCGCTTCAGGCCGACCTCGGCCTTGCGCTGGTAGAAGGCGGCCAGCTGGATCGGCTTGATGGGCGAGTCGCCGTGTTCCCCGTGGTAAATCGCGTTGTCCAGGGACTTCAGGGCACCGTCCAGGTCGTCGCGACGTTGCAAGGCGGAGGCCAGGTTCACGTGGGCCGTCTCGTTCTCGGGATCGAGGGCGATGGCGTGGTCCAGTGCCTTTACGGAGGCGGGCACGTCGTTGAGGTTCAGCTGGACCACGCCCTCCTGCACGAAGAGCCGGGCGAGGTGGGCCGGACTCACGGCCGGGTCGGCCTCCTCGGCGACCTCGATCGCGCGCCGGGCATCCTTGAGGGAGGCGGTCCAGTCGTTACGATGGCCGTGCAAGAGCGACCTGGCCACGTACGCCTCGTAGGAGTTGGTGTCGATGTCCAGGGCCTTCGCGATCATCTGGGCGGCGACGTCCAGATGCCCCGCGTTGATCTCGCCGACGGCGCCGGCCACGAGCTTGGCCGGGTCCTGCGGCCGGGGGCCGGGCATGAGCATCCGGCCGGCGAGTGCGAGCCCCAGGATCGCGACCGAGGCCGCCGCGAACTTCACGACGCGCGACCTGTGGCGACGCCGCCCGTCCACGAACTTGCGGAGGTCGGCCGCGAGGGCCCCGGCCGTGGGGTAGCGGTCCTCGGGCCGGGGGGCCAGGCATCGCCTGAGGATGCTCTCCAGGCCGCGGGGCACGCCCGGGCCGGAATCGGCGGAGATCGCGACCTCCGTGCGCCTGAGGTCGAGCAGCTCACCGATGGCGCGGGGCAGGGGGAGCTTGGGGTTGGGCGTCTCGGGGCGTCGCCCGGTCAGCAGCTCGCGCAGCAGGAGCCCGAGGGAATAGACCTCGGCGGCGGCGTGCACGTGGTCCCACTTCTGGGCGTCGAGGAACGCCTCCAGCTGCTCGGGGGCCATGTAGGGGAGGGTGCCCCCGCGCAGGGCCGTCTGGGCCCGGTCGGCCGAGTGCGGGGCGTGGGCCAGGTTGAAGTCGAGCAGTTGCGGCCCCTCGCGCACGGTCAGCAGGACGTTGGCGGGCTTCACGTCGCGGTGCAGGACCCCGCGATTGTGGGCATAGCTCAGGGCGTCGGCCACGACCGAACCGATCCAGGCCACGCCCTCGGCGTAGGTGCCGCGCGCGGGGAAATCCAGCCAGCCCGCGGCCTCGTGGTCGTTGGGGGCGTCCTCGCTCTGACACGACGAGATCACCTCGCGGAGGACCGCCGCCCGCCTCGGGCCGGTCGCCGGCTGGATCCGGGCGATCACCTCGTCCAGGGTCAGGCCCGCGCGGTAGGGCATGCAAAGCGCCCGCAGGCCGCTGTCCGAGTCGTCGGTCACCGAGAGCACGGGCACGATGTGCGCGTGGTCGAGCCGGCCCTGGATCGCGGCCTCCACCCCCCGGTCGGTGGAGACCTTCAGCGCCACCATGCGGTCGCCCAGCGACTCATCCCGGGCCAGGAACACCCGGGCGTATCCGCCCTCGCCCAGGAGCTCGCCCAGGCGGAAGGAGCGGAATCGGTCCCCGGGAGAGGGCAGGCGGGCGGCCGAGGGCGTGTGGCCGGCGGCCAGGCTGAGCAACTCGTGGCATTCGAGCTGCGCCAGGAGCGAGTCGCGCCAGGGGGCGTACCGGTCGCAGAATTCGGCGGGGTCGGCGGCCTCTCCGCGCTCGCGGAGCAGGCAGAATTCCTCGTAGACCAGGCTCACCACGCGATCGCTGCTGACCTTCAGGTCCTCGAACTGGTCGAGATACAGGCCCGCCTGGGGCCGCTCGCCCTGGGCGAACCTGCGCCGGAGGTCGGCCTTGATGATCGCCGAGAGCACGGTCAGGCAGCGCGCGGGGGAGACCTCGATCCAGACCTTGCGCAGGTCGGGCGGGCACGATCCCGGGGGGAATTCGACGTCGAGCAGGGCCTGTTCCAGGCAGTCGGGGGCGGTCCGCGACATCGCGGAGGCCGACCGGAAGCGGCTCATCATGAGGCTCATGCACCATCCCTTTCGGCGCACGAATCGCCGAGGTCTTTCAGGAAACGCTGGACACGCCGCACGTTCCAGCCAAGGCGCTGGGCGATCTCTTCGTTGGTGTAGCTCTGGCCCTTGAGCTCGAGGATCCGGCGTTCGTCCTCGGGCCGGCCGTGGAACAGGCGGTCGCGGGTCTCTCTGGCCTGCACGTGCTGGCTGGGCGTGGGGTCGGACGACGCCGGCTCCCCCCCGCCGAGCTTGGGCCAGGCGTCGATCGGCCGGTTCAGCCGCGAGTCGTTCTTGAGGGTCTGGTGGCGGCGGTACTCGTCGATCACCTTGCGCTCGGCGGCGAGCGACAGGAATCCCACCAGGGCGCCCAGCGTGGGGAAGTCGAAGCTCTCGGGCTTCTCGGCCAGGCTCTTCCACACGTCGCCGATGAAGTCCGACGAGTCGTACAGGGATCGGATCGTGGGGGACGTGAGCTTGCGGCGCACGACCCGCAGGACCTTGGGGTAGCACGCTTCGAACAATTGTCGCCAGGCTTCCTGGTCTCCCGACCGGGCGCGGGCGAAGAGACCATCGGACGGATCGGTTGGCGGGCTCATGCCACAAAACCTCCCCCGGGGACGGACGGGGGGGACGGTTCCGGACGCCATGTCCACTCGCCGGAAGCTGCCAGCGTAAAAGGAGAATGCGCGACCGTGGGACCTTCCCCGACACATGAATATACCCAGTGTCGTGGGTAGCCAGAAGCGCCTACTCCTCCTTTTACGCAAATTCTTGCGGATAAGGGACATCCTGCGGCGTCGCAGGTACCCCAAAGTCCACAATTGCGAACATTGTCACCCTCAGGCCATTCGGTTCCCCATCCTCACCTGTTTGATCGAAAAACTCTGATTTTCCGAGGTCACGGTCGGGATCACTGCAAGGCGATGTTCACCTGGGACAGGGGGATCACCACCTCGGGCAGGGGGGTGCAGTCCATGATCGGCGTGCCCGAGCCGTAATCCATGGTGGGCGGAGGCAGGAGGATCTCGGGCGGGGGCACGAACAGGGTGGGGGCGATCCGGCCCGGCAGGCGATCCAACGTCGGCGAGAACGAGGCGCGGGCTCGGCGGGACGCGGGGCGATCGGCACGGGCGGGGGACTTCAGGAACGAAAACATGGGCCTCTCCTTCAATATGCTAGGGCGCAGCGGGGCCGGTGGCCGCCGGGGCTGTGCGTCGTGAGAAATCGTGTTCGGGTCGGGATCAGTTCAGGTGGAACGCGCTCAGCTCGGAGGAGCGGCGGACCGGGGTCCGGTCCAGGGGCTCCTCCGGGTAATCTTCGGGGGCGATCAGGTCGCTGATCGCGGCGCGGTAGAGGGGACAGATCCGCATCTGCTCGTGGGCGTCGGCCAGGAGGGGCAGGGCCAGGTCGGGGCGGCCCAGTCGGGTCGCCGCCAGGTACCGGCCCAGGGGCGTGAGCCGCAGGTTGGACGACAGCAAGACCATCTCCGGGGAGCGACCGTCGAGCACGGCGTCTTCCACCCGGGCGATCTCCTCATTCAACTCCATCTCCAGGTTCGAGACGATCCGGCGGACCTGCGCCACGTAGCGGCGGCCGGCCTTCGGCTGGGTCAGGTCCATCCACGGGTCCGAGGTCAGGCCGGCGCGGATCTGCGAGGCCACAAACAGTTCCGGGTCGATGGGGATATCGTTCTGTTCCGCGCCAACCTTGAGCAAGACTCGCGCGGCCGCCGTCCAAAGGTGCCCGTCGATGCTCGCCGCACGCCATTCGGGGCGTCGTCGGAGGTAGGCCCGCTCGATCCTTCGGGCGATCTGTTCATCCACGCATGATGTCTGTCCCACGAGCACCTCGAACCGTTTTGAGTCGACCATCGTCCTTCCCTCAACGTCGAGGGACATCGGATGGACCGTGATTTTGAGTCGAGTTCGTTGCGAAACGGCGGAGTCGCACTGAGGACCGAAATCGGCGCGGCGCCGCGACACAAAAAATCCGAGCCTCCCAAAATTCC
Organism: Planctomycetales bacterium; assembly: GCA_031411935.1. Lineage (GTDB taxonomy): Bacteria > Planctomycetota > Planctomycetia > Isosphaerales > Isosphaeraceae > JAQGHR01. The sequence goes on from JANOBY010000589.1 coordinate 30,749, forward strand.
TGGAGATCGGCCTGATGGCTGGACGAGTCCAGGGATGTTGAGTTAAATAAATGGATTGATCGTCGCGTCCCGTCTCGGGATCGGACGCCGCCTTTCCCCGCACCAGGGGCGAATCATGCCTCCGGCACGCTTCAACTGGCGATCGGTGCGACTGGCCCTGGCGTCCCGCATTCGCGAGGTCCGCGAGCAACTCTACGGGGCCCACGGCGGCCCCCTCCTGGCCGAGGACCTCCGCATCCCGTTCCGCTCCTGGGTCTCCTACGAGACCGGACGGGCCATCCCCGCGATGGTCATGCTCCGCTTCATCGAGGTCACCGAGGCCGACCCCCACTGGCTCCTGACCGGCGAGGGCGAGCCCTTCCAGGCTCACGAGCCCGGCGTTTGAGCGTCGCGTCGCTAGGACGGGTCTCGATCGGCCCGCCGCCTATTCCTGCGGGCGGGCGATCGAGAACGTGTAGGTGTTCGTCCACCGGAACGTCTCGCCGGGCGCGACCTCGATCGCCACGAACGGCTCGGGGCAGGTCGCCGTGGCGACCGACCACACGCTGAGCTTCGCCAGAGGGCGATCCCCCGCGATCCTCACCGACGCCCCGCCCGCCCGGTTGCGCACCGTGACCACGTTGTCCTCGGCCGGCCGAGGGCCCGAGACCTTCAATGCCACGTCGGACCCCAGCGGGATCGGCTCGCGGAAGGTGATCGCGTTGCCGCGCACCTCGGCCAGGGGCGGCCACGGAGACGACGGCTCCTCGATCGCGAACGGGACCGTGAGCCTGTAGGCCGGCCCCACGGTCCGCCCGTCGATGTGCAGGAAGTTGTGCGCATAATGCGTGGTCTTGATCGGCTTCGTGCCGGTATTCTTCAATTCGTGGGCGATCGTGAAGGTCGAGTCGTCGGTCAGGGCCAGTGTCTTCGCGTACTCATAGGCCCAGCCCCGCGGCCCCTTGAGCGTCTGCCGGAACGTGAGGGAGTGCTCCTCCTTGCGGACGTCCCAGGCCCCCGGCTCGACGATCTCGTAGCGCTTGAAGAACCCGTAGTCCGAGGCGTCCGGGCGCCTGAGGACCCCCACGCCGATCTTCACGAACGCCTCGCCGGGCCTCGCCTCCGCGAACCCGAGCGGGTCGTCCATCCCGAACTCCTCGGCCGGGCCGGTGCAGTCGTCGTGGTTCGTGGGGTCGTGCGAGTCCTTCCACGCGTCCACGAACGTGTGGCCGTCGAACGAGACTGAGCGGACCATGCCCGACCAGTCGAACCGGGTCCCTCGATAGTAGCCCTTCTCCGCATGGGGCAGGGCCACATCCAGGGTCAGCGTCCCCCGCTTCAAAATCTCGTGAGGAAAATCCGCCCGCGGGGCCTGCCCGCAGATCACGACCAGCAGCAGGGCATGCAGACACGTCATTGCGGGGACCTCGATAAGATCCGAATCGTGTTAAATGGAACCGCCAGGACGCGGAGGCACGGAGAAGGGGAAATCATCAATCTTTGCAACGTTCCTTTTCCTGCACGCCTTCACGTGTCGGCGGTTCCCTCCTCCGAAGGTTTCGTCAGACAATCACCCGGCCCAGGGGCTCGGCCAGGCGTTTCAGGTCGGCGAGGAGGCGGTCGAAGGCGGCGAAGTCCAGCGACTGGGCGCCGTCGCTCATGGCGCGGTCGGGGTCGGGGTGGACCTCGATAAGGAGGCCGTCGGCCCCGGCGGCGAGACCGGCCAGGGCCATGGCCGGGACGAACGCCCGCTTGCCCGTCCCGTGGCTCGGGTCGACGAGGATCGGGAGGTGCGAAAGCGCCTTCACCGGGGGGATGACCGACAGGTCGAGCGTGTTGCGGCTATGGTCGGAGAACGTCCGCACCCCGCGTTCGCAGAGGATCACCTGGGTGTTCCCGCCCGCGAGCACGTATTCGGCCGCCATGAGCCACTCCTCGAGCGTGGCGGCGAGCCCTCGCTTCAGGAGGACCGGCGTGCGCGACTTCCCCACGCGCTTCAGGAGCGTGAAGTTCTGCATGTTGCGGGCGCCGATCTGGATGATGTCGGCGGCGTCCTCCACGGCCGAGGCATCTTCCGCGTCCATGAGCTCGGTCACGATCCCGATGCCCGTGCGGTCGCGGGCCTTCTTGAGGATGTTCAGCCCCTCCTGGCCCATGCCCTGGAAGGCATAAGGCGAGCTCCTGGGCTTGAACGCCCCGGCGCGCAGGAGCTTCACCCCGCGATCGGTCAGGAACTCGGCCGTCTGGAGGATCATGGCCTCGTTCTCGACCGAGCAGGGCCCCGCAATGATGCCGAACCCCGGCGGGCCGATCGAGGCCATGGGGGTGCTGACGATCGTGTCGTGCCCCTTCATCTCGCGGGAAGCCAGCTTGTAGGGCTTCGTCACGCGGATGGCCTCCTCCACTCCGGGAAGGACCTCCATCACGCTCGGATCGATCGCCGAGGTATTGCCCGTGACCCCGATCGCCGTCCGCGTGGGGCCGGGAAGCGGATGAGGCGTCAAACCCATCGCGCGGATTGCTTCCGTCACGCGATCAATCTGGTCAGCACTGGCATGGCTCTGCATCACGACGAGCATGGGAAGGCTGCATCCCTGGGAGAGGAGGGGCATCAACCCCCACTCTAACGCCCGCCCGGCCGGGTCGCCAGCGCCTCATCGCCCCCCGCCGTCGGACGACGCTCCCTTGTCTCCCTTGTGTCCCGGAACGCCGAACGAGGTGCTCGACTTCTTCGGATGGGCCGCCATCGCCTCCACGATCGGCGCCTCGTCCTGCTTTGCGGCCGCGAGCCTTCGCAGTTCCCTGTAAATCTGGGGCAGCAGGTCCTCAGGTTTCACGGCACACCCGGCCCCGGAGGGCGATCCGGGGCATCGACCTTCTCGACGATCGCTTCCCAGATCTCAAGATAGCCAAGCTGCCGCGCCCAGCGCTCCACCTCGGCGCGGTCCACGCCATCGCCGGTCACTCGCAGGATCCCGGCGATATCTCGCAAGTGGCGGTCTCCGCCGCCTTCCGAGTAATACCAGAGCTTGCCGAGGATCACGTCCTCGGGGGCGGCCGTCATCACGTCCCGGTCCGGCAGCATCCGAACGGGGCGCCGCCGGGCCATCCGGACGGTCGCCCAGGCATCGGCCCGAGGCAGGATGAAATCGATCTTGTTCCCAGACGCCGGATGGATCACGTTGAACTGGAAGGACCGACGGATGGCGTCCTCCATGGCGGTCTGGCTGAGATAGTACTCAGGGTTGGGAAATGCCGCCATCAGGCCCGGGACGTGCTTCAACTCGAACGCCGCGACGATGTCGATATCCTGCGTGAAGCGAGTCTCCCCGTACGCGATACTCGCACACGAGCCGACGACCAGGTAGGGCACCGCAAGGGCGTCCAGCGTATCAGCCGCGTGCCTCAGGATCTCGGATTGTTCCATCACCCAGGAGCCTCCTGAGATATTCCCGACGCTGATCCGCCTTTGACGAGAGCGGGAAGAGTTCGCGAACGCGGGAATCGACCACAAGCCGCGCCATGCGATGCATCGAATCCATGATCGCCACCCGCTCCGCCGGCGTCTTCGCCGCAAGGATCGCGGCATAGGTCCGGTCGATCACTTCCACCCGGTGCTTCGGCATGACGATCTCCTTTCCCCAATCCTACCTCAGCACGGCCCTCCGGGCATCACTTCCCCCGGTCCGGCATCGGAGCGGCCCCAGGAGACTTCGCCCCCTCGACCCGCCACTTCTCGGCCTCGTCCGGCTCCTCTCTCTTCGTGGAGAACTCAATGAGGCTTCAAACGCCAGGAGATTCACCCCAATGCCTTTTGCACGGACACGTCCCGTAAATCCGTCTCTAATCAAACTGTTACGGCCTTGGTGGTAGCGGTGGCAATCCCGATTCCCCGGCGGGGAGGGCGAGAGGCGCATCAGTCCCCAGCACGGGGGCGTCCGCGAAGGCAGGCGGCTCGGGCGGGTCGGACGGCACCGGCGACCAAGGTGAGCGAGCGGCGCGGCTCCACTTCTCCGCCATCGCCGCGTGGTAGGCATCCTGTCGCGCCAGGCCGGCGGCCAGCCCCGCGTCGCGCCCGCGTAGGACCGCCAGGCTCCCATTGCTGTTGCCGACGTTGGCGCGATGCCACCCGGCGCGATCGTTGTACCGATCGGCCCTCCGCCCCATCTCACGCGCCCAGCGGATGAGGCCCAGCCCCGCGGAGGAGATCGCCACGACGACCAGCATCTGGCTCACGGTGAACCGGACTCGGGGCAGCCTCATGGGAGGGGCCTCCTCGGGGCCGAGTGATGGGTTCGATCATAATCGAGACGTTCCACATTTTGCGGCCGGGCGAGGCTAGGCGTTCCACTTCGGTTCACCCAGCCGCAAACCCCTCAAGAACGCCTCCATTCGACCCCGCAAGTCGTCACTGATGGCATCAGGCAGATCGAGGCTGACGCGATACCGTCGCGCCTGGCCCCGGATGGGGCCTGCCTCCGTGGGGATCTCGAACCGGAAGGTCGGGCCGTTATCCTGGGCGTTGCGCCTGGCCGACCGGAGGAGCATCGCACGAGTGGGCTCGGGGGCCTTCGCGAAGTGCTCCAGCTCGCGGTCCAAACGGGCCGCCTGGTAGTCGGTAGGGTCGATGACCGTCTCGGGGAATGCGCGCTTGACCAGCCTGACGACCTTGCCGGGGTCGAAGGTGCCAACGAAATCAGCCCAGTAGTTGATGGTAACTTCGAGCCTCATTGAAGCTTACACGACCTCCCAATCGGAAGGGACCTTTCATGATCCACCGCTTGCCCTATTTCGGCTCGGGCGGGTCTGGGACGACGGGGAGCCAGGGGTAGCGGGCGGCACGCCGATACTTCGCCTCCATCGCCTTGTGATGGGCGATCCTCGCCGCGCTGGCAGTCCCGCTCCCCGCGCCGGGGTAAAGGGCCATGCTTAGGTCGTACATCCGAAGGTCGTACATCCGATGCCAGTGCCGGTCGGCCCGTACCGCATATCCGACCGAGAGCGTGGCGGACTTCTCCCTGAGGTAGAGCGCGAAGCCGAGGGCCAGGCACACCAGGGCAACCAGAGCCATCAGCCCCCGCACGGTGAACCGTACTCGCGGAATCCGCATGGCCGGGACCTCAACAGGTGGGGTGGAGGGTCCATTCATAATCCACCTATTACAGCCGTTACGGCGTTTGATCCATAGCTCCCTGCCCCCCCGGAGGCCGTGCGCCTCGGACCTGGAGGGCTTGACCGGCGAGACCGCCCAGGAATCCAAACAGCAACGCGAAGTAGCAGTGACCCGCTCGTTGAAAGCTCTCCGTCAAGTCGCGTGCCTTCTGACTCGACGTGATCAGGAGCATCCCATCCTGGAGGCTGTAGGCGAGACCCACCTTCTGGAGCACGGCACGCAGCGACGTTCTCAAGGGGACGCCTATTAGGTTCAGCGTCACGGGCGTCCTCTCGACGGGGCCGTCCGGGCCTTCGTCGGCTTGCACGAGCATCGGGATTCCGGACGTCAAGGTCGGTGAAGATGTCTCGGTCTGGACGTACTGGAGGATCATGCCCAGCGGGGTCGCGTTCGCGAAGGGCATTTGTACGGGCTTCTCCAGGGCCGCCAGGATCGGCTTGTCGAGTGGGTTGGGGACGGCCAGAAGCGGGTAGAGTCGATCCAGGAGATGGGTCGTGACGAGGTCTGGCCGTCCTGCGCCGGGGGACCACCATGCCCCCCCGGCGAGGGCCATGTAGCCCCAGCCCAGGAGGACGAACCCTAGCCAGAACGCCCGCCTCCTACCACCAAGGTAGATCACGGCGAGCAGAGCTACGGAGAGGATGAACAGCGTAGCCAGCAGGGCCGCCCCTGCCCAGGTTGTCGAAGCATAACGCAGCGAGGCGAAGCCAATGGTAAGGATGGCTAGGGACGCGAGCTGGCGCGAGACAGAGTAACGGAAACGCCCCATGGTGATCCTCAGTTCGCTCGTTGGCCAGGTACTCGCCGACCACCATAGCCATCGCCAGCACGGCGAACAACGACTAATTTCTTCGTAGCGAAAGATCTCATCTCTAAACGAAACAGCACGCTTTAGCGTCGACGTAAGTCGTTTCGGGATCGAAAAAAATCCGCCGATACGTCGAGGGGGATGACCCTTTACACTTTTCGAGGCCGATTTCGGGCCCCTTTCGGGCATCCCCGACGTGTGTCAAAAACGCCCGATTCTGAGACTGGTCCGGCTGACCGGGCCGACGGCCCCGAACGCATGCCCAAATCCCGTCTCGGAATCAAGGTCTCGGAACCGGCCGGCCGCGTCGGGTTTCGGGACGCCCAATGGCTTGAGTGCGACCGGTTGCCGGGCTCTTGGTGGGAAAGCGATTCCCGAAATGGAGGAGAGGCCGCGGAGGCGTCGGGCTTTCGCCTTTCGCCTTCGCGGCCTCGTTGGGTTGCGTCTTCGTTCAGTTCTTGGCGACGGTCGTGGTGCCGTTGCCCTCCGCCTTGGCCGGGGTGGGCACGGCCATGGCTTCCTTGGTCATCTTGTCGGCGAAGTCTTCGAGCGACTTCTGGCCTTCCCCTTCCGAGGACAGCGCGAAGCCGGATTTCTCGGCGACCATCAGGCTAATCAAGAGGCCGAAGAGCCCCTGGGCGGATTGGTCGGAGGAACCGTTGCTGCCGGGCGAACCGCCGCCCGATCCCGCCATGAACACGCGCTCGGGGACGAGCGGCTGGTTGCTGTTGGCGAGCTGGTTCGCCACCTGCGTGAGGGCGTAGAGCCTGGGGTCGGAGAAGCTCTGGATCTTGCGGAGCAGGACCGAGGCTTCCGAGAGGCCGATCTGGGCGATCTTGGAGGCTTCGCCCTTGCCGGCGAGGGTCCTTTGCTCGGCCTCGGCCTGCGCGGTCACGACGGTCTGCTCGGCCATCCTCTTGGATCGTTGCAACTCGGCCTCGGCCGTGACGACCATCTGCTCGGCCATCTTGCGGGCCCTCATGAGGTCGGCCTCGGCGGCCTTCTGGGCCTTGGCGAGCTCGGCCTGCCCCTGGTTCTCGACGATCTGGATCTGCATCTTCGAGTTCGTGAGGCTGGTCTGCATGGTCGCCTGCGCCTGGGCGTCGTTCAGGGTTTGCAGGGTCTCGGCGGCCGAGCGCTGGTGCTGGTACGTCTGGATCTGCTCGACCGAGAGCTGCCGCTGGCGGAGCTGTTCGAGCAGGGTCTCGATCTTGCCTCCGGCCTCGGCGGTGTCGGGCTTGCCGATGAGGACGTCCACGCACTCGATGTCGAACTGGCCGAATCGGCCCGAGAGGGCTTCTTTGCCCTCGCGCTGGATGTCGTCGCGGTCTTGCAGGAGTTGCAGCATGGTCCGCTTGTGGGCCACGTCGCGGAAGAACGCGGAGAGCATGGGGTCGAGCGTCTGCGTGATCAGCTTCTTCACGTCGCCGAAGCGCTGGATCACGTTGGGGGCCTTCTGGTAGTCGATGTGCACGACGACCGAGAGGGGCAGGGTGGGCTCGTAGGCGTCCTTGGTCACGAGCTCGATGGAGCGGAGGCTTTCGTCATAACGATGCGTCTCGGTCCGGCCGGTCACCCAGTGGAGCACGAAGTTGGTGGTGGGCACCATGATGATGCTGCCCGCGTACGGATTGAAGCCGTACTTGCCCGGGCCGAGGGGCCGTTCGAGCACGCCGCGCTCCCCTTCGGCCACGCGCTCTCCGTGGCGGAATCCGCTGCCCGACACGTCGTTGCCGGTGCGCCCGTAGTAGCTCACGACCACCCCTACGTAGCCGATGGGCACCACGGTCTTGGGCACGACCTCGACCGAGGCGAACCAGCGGTTGATGAAGTAGGTGCCGTCGGTGAGGGGCACGTACTGACGGCCGCGATGCCCGCCCGCCGCGAGGAACGCCTCGGGGTCCTGATAATTGTTGTGGAAGTGCTTGTCGGACTGGTTCGTGCCCACGGCGGGCGCGATGATCTCGCCCGGCCCGAGGCTGGGGCCGTCCTGCACGGTCACGATGCCCAGGCTGTCCACGCTGATCTGGCGCTCGGGGTTGATCGGGTCGGGCGCGATGATCGGGGCGCCGATGACCACGGGGCTGAACCCGTTGATCATCTTCAGCTCGGTCTGCCAGCTCACCAGGGTTTCCAGCTCGCGACGTCCCGCAAGCTCCAGGCGGTAGACCGAATCCTCGGTGATCACCACGAAGAGCGCCACGTTGATCGCATACACGCCCTCGCGGAGGATCATCCGCTGGCGGCCCCTCTGGCCGAACACGGCCAGGGCGTCGGCGTCGGCCGCGCTCGACTCGCCGATGAGGAACGCGTGGGCGTCCTGGAAGTTGTTGCACGCGGTCACCCGGCCCAGGGTCTGGCTGGGCGAGAGCGACTCGCCGTCGCGGGCGTACACGTACCCGATCTTGCCCTGAGGAACCGTGACCAGGTTGACCTTGTGGATGCGGTACTGCCAGGCCCAGAGCCCGAAGTGGATACCGCCGCGCAGGAGCTCGACCTGGAACCCCGCCTCGCCGCCCAGGGCCATGATCCGGCCCTCGGGCACCGAGCCCTTGGCCGACCACAATTTCTCGACGATCCCGACCCGGTTGTTGGGGATGTAACGCATCCCCGTGCCCACCGCGGCCGCGATCAGCGTCGCCAGCAGCCCCACGCCCGCAAAGACGAACGTGTCTCCCGGGAAGAGCTCGGCCACGACCGGAACGAGCCCCAAACCCGATGCCGCAAACATGTTACATCCTCGAAAAAGGCCCGACGTCATCGACGGGTGGGTGACGCCGAAAGTTGCCCAGATTGCCACGTCGCCCTGATTGTCCCAGGCGACGGGCCTCTCCGCCAGAGAGCATTCGCCGGCTCCGGGCGAAGATTGCTGATCTGTGGGTTTGCGGATCGATCGGAGGGGCCGGCGGGGAATGGGCCGCGGAGGCGTGGGGAACCGTGATCCCTCGCGGCCGCCCCGCGAGCCTTCGATCACCCGGGCTTCGCGGACCACGAGATCTGGGCTTTCGGGAGGAGCTTCCTCAGACGCTCGATCCCCGCCGCGCTGATCTTCGATCGGGCGAGGCTGAGATCCTTGAGCGACGGGAATCCCGCGAGCGTGTCGACCGAGGAATCCGTCAGCCCGGTCTCGTTCAGCGACAGGGCGACCAGGGCCCGGAGAGGCTTGAGGCGGGCGAGCCCCGCGTCGGTGATCGCCGACCGGTCGAGCTTGAGCCTCTCCAGAGACGCCAGGGAGGCGAGGTGATCGAGGCCCGCGTCGGTGATCTTCGAACCCACGAGGCCCAGGCTCCCGAGACGGGGCGCGCCCGCCAGGGGCTCGAGCGCGGCGTCGGTCAGAGGGGCATTCCCCAGATCCAGGCCCAACATCGCAGGGAGGCGGGGCGCGAGGGGACGCAGGTCCGCGACCGACGATTCGGTGAGCGTGAGGAAGAGCAGGCGAGGGGCGCTGGCCATCCTCGCCAGTCCGCCCTCCGTGATCCTCCCGCCCCCCAACGTGAGGGCGGTGAGCCTGGGAAGCCCGGCGGCGACCGCCAGATCTCGATCCTCGACCTGCGTGGTCCCCAGGACGATCTGCGTGACATTCGCCAGGCGGCGGAGCGGTTCCAGGCTCGTCGGGCCGCCGGGGTCCGGGAGGGAGTTCGCAGAACGGGCCCTGGCCGAGGGTTGGAGGAAGAGGACGTCGAGTTGCGTGAGGTCGGCAACAGGCGCGAGATCCGTGATGCGGACCCCCGGCATCTCCAGGAGGCTCAGCTCCTTCAGATTCGCCACGTGGGCGAAGCCCCGGTCGGTGACGTTCCTGCCGTCGATTTTCAGGCTGATCAGGTCGGTGAAGCCGCCGATGATCGCCATCTTCTCGTCCGTCACGGCGGCCTGCGGCAGCCAGATCTGGCGGAGCCCGGTCTTCCCCGCCAGTCCGGCCACGAACCCGTGAGAATCCGTGAACCCCTCCACGCTCAGCGTTTTCAGGCGAGAGAGGGTGCCGATCCGGGCCATCCCTGCGGTCGACAGGTCGGGGGCGGCGTGCCCCTGGATCGCGACCCTCTCGACGCCGGCGAGCTTCCCGAGGTTTTCCAGGAGCTCATCGTCCACGTTGTCGCCTGAGATCGAGACATTGACCACCGTGTCGAACAGATCGGGGCCGAGGGCGTCGCGCAGCCATTTCGGGCCTCGCGGCCTGGCCTTCTCGTCGTACTGGCCGAGGGAGTCGTACATCCATTTCGGCAATCGCGGCCCGGCGACCTTTTGACCCCCGTCGGCCGAATACTGCCAGTCGTAATAAACGCTTGCTCGCGTGCCCCGGCGAAGGGTGGTGATCGCCGCCACGGCATCGCGCTGGACGTGGGCACGATGGACGACCCACCCGAGCAGGCCCGCGATCCCGACGACGAGGATCATCATGGCGCCAAGGGTCAGGCGTCGGCGATGACGCCGAGGCTCTGTGCCGTTGCCCTGCGCGCCTCGGCGATTCGGGGGCATAAAACGAACTCTCGGATCTGGTGTTTGTGCGACAATGGGAAGACCCTGCCGATCGAGGAGACGGCAGTCAGCGTCATCAGATCACGATGCTCATCATCGGGACTGCCCGTCCGGGACCGATCCAGCCCATGCCCAGGGCGCGGCCCGATCGATCGATCCAGCTCGGCTCGGGTCGCCACCTGCGATCAAGGGCCAGGACCGACCAGACCGCTCCGGCGACGGGCGAGGTTCAGACTCGCAGCAAGCCGCGGAAGCCTCTCACGGCGTAGTACGACTCGGCGCCATTGTGATACACGAAGACCCTCCCGAAGCGACGATCGCAGAAGAGGGCCCCGCCAAGGGCCCGGATCTCGGGCGGAGTTTGGACCCAGCTGGACGTCTTCGTGTCAAAGTCGCCGAGCGTTTGCAGGTCTCGGTATTGCTCCTCCGTCAGAAGTTCGATGCCCATCGCGGCGGCCATCCCCACGGCGCTGTCGGCCGGCTTGTGCTCCTTCCGGGCCTCAAGCGCTTCCGGGTCGTAGCATGTCCTTCGACGCCCGGTCGGGCTTTCGCGGGAGCAATCGCAAAAGGTGAATTGGCCGTCCTGTCGGTTGTGAGCGATGACGTCGGGCTCTCCGCCGGTGGCCTCCATCTC
>JANOBY010000590.1:0-12499 GCA_031411935.1 Planctomycetales bacterium
CGAGGGCGGATACTACGCCCGCGTGTTCTTCAACCTGAAGGGGCGCGAGCCGAAGGGCACCATCGAGCCCGCCGACTTCGAGCGATTCCGCGACGAGATCAAGGCGAAGTTCGAGGCCACGGTCGACGCCGAGGGCAACCCGCTCGGCACGCTCGTGTTCAAGCCCGAAGAGATTTACAAGAAGGTCAACAACGTGGCGCCCGACCTGATCGTCCACTTCGGGGCGCTCGCCTGGCGATCCATCGGCGGCGTGGGCTACCCCACGATCCACGTCGTGGAGAACGACACCGGCCCCGACGACTGCAACCACGCCCAATTCGGCGCGTTCGTGCTCGCGTCGTCGAACAACCCGGTGCGCGGAGAGGTCGAGGGCGCGCACCTGCTGGACGTGGCCCCCACGCTGCTGGAGCTCGCCGGGTTCGACGTCCCGCCCTCGATGCAGGGCAAGTCGCTGGTGGCCGGGGCCGAGATGGCCGCCGCCTACACCGACGACCAGGAAGAAGTCGTCCGGGGCCGCCTGAGCGGGCTCGGCTACATCGGCTGAGGTCGCTCCTCGGTCCCGATCCTTTCTTGCCCTCTCCCTGCTCGCGGGGAGAGGGCGGACGCGCAGCGGCCGGGTGAGGGGAGTGGACACGGCGCTACCCGACGACCTGGCCCTAGCCCATCGCCCCCTCGCCCGGACTTCGTCCGGCCTCTCCCCAGAGGAGGCGAGGCGAACACCCAGTCCCTCGCCCTCTCACCCGGCTCGGGTGAGGTCCGAAATCGATTCGTTCCCCCCACGGAATCCCTCCCATGCCCGTGCTAAACGAGTCTAGTGCGCGGTCGCAACCCCTCGGCCTGGTCGCCGCGGGCGTGTGGACGGGCCTGATCGTGGGCGCGGCCGAGGCGTCCCTCGTCTGGTCGTTCCGCGCGACGAACGCGCGAGTGACGCTCGACGACCTGCGCGTGAACCGCCATGCCTTCTGGATGATCCCCGCGATGGACGCGGCGATCTTCGCCGCCATCGGCCTGGTCCTGGGGCTCTTGTCGATCCGGCGTCCCTCGCTCGTGAAGGCGATCGCGGGGCCGAGCCTCGCGATCCCGGCGGTCGCCGCATTCCTGTTCCACGCCTACAGCCTGCACTGGGCCGCGCGATGGGTCCTGGCCGCGGGCGTGGGCATCCAGGTCGGACGCCTGGCGATCAGGTGGGAAAACGGCTTCACGCGAATCGTGCGGTGGACCTTGCCCGCGATGGCCGTGGCCACGCTCGCGTTCGGGATCCTCGAATATCGCCGTGTGGATCGGTTTGAGCAGGCCACGACCGCCGCCCGGCCCGCCCCCGCGACCAGGAGCCCGAACGTCCTGCTGCTGGTGCTCGATACCGTGAGGGCCGACCACCTGAGCCTCTACGGGTACGACCGCGAGACCACCCCCAACCTGGCGAAGCTCGCGGCAGGCGGCGTGCTGTTCGACTCCGCGATCTCCCCGGCGCCGTGGACCTTGCCATCGCACGCGAGCATGTTCACGGGCAAATGGCCTCACGAGTTGTCGACCCGGGTGGACCGCCCCCTCGATGCGTCCGACCCCACGCTCGCCGAATTCCTCGCCGGCAAGGGCTACGCGACGGCCGGGTTCGTGGCCAACACGTATTACTGCAACTCGGCCTACGGGCTCGACCGCGGGTTCGCCCGCTACGAGGACTTCCCGCAGAACCGCCGCGTGTCCCTCTACGAGATCGCGCGAAGCGCCATGCTCGGCCGTCGCTTGCTCGTGGCCTTCGGTGTGCGCGACCACGCCTACGCGGGCGAGAAATCCACGCGCAAGACCGCGGCGAGCCTCAACCGCGACCTGCTGGCGTGGATCGACGGCGACCCCCACCGTACCCGCCCGTTCTTCGGGTTCGTGAACTACTACGACGCCCACGGCCCGTATCAGCCGCCGAAGGGGGCCCTCCGCCGATTCGGGCTGAGCACCCTTCCCGAGGCCGAGCGCGAGAAGATCCTCCGCGAGCGGCGGCGCATCACCAGCCGCAAGGACAACGCCCCCCTGAGCCCGGCCGACACGTCGATGATGGACCAGGCCACGGATCTGCTTGTCGACACGTATGATGATTGCCTCGCGCAACTCGATGCGGAACTTGGCGACCTGCTCACGCGACTGGATGAGCGGGGCCTTCGCGACGACACGATCGTGATCGTGACCAGCGACCACGGCGAGCATTTCGGCGAGCACCACCTGTTCGGCCACGGCCTGAGCCTCTACCACGCCGAGGTCCACGTCCCCCTGCTCATCTTCGCGCCCGGGGCCCCTCGGGGCCTGCGCATCGACCGGCCCGTGAGCCTGCGCGACCTGCCCGCCACCGTGGCCGACCTGATCGGATCGGGCACGGCGAGCTTTCCCGGCCGCTCGCTGGCCACCCTGTTCGAGGGATCGACCGCCACGGATGCCCAGGTGTTGACCCACGTGGAGCATCAGAAGAAGTTCAATCCTTCGCCCAATATCCCGGCCTCACGAGGCGCGGTCCACGGGCTGATCGACGGCCGATGGTCCTACGTGAGCCACGCCGACGGCTCGGAAGAGCTCTACGACGTGGCGGCCGACCCGGAGCAGACGACGGATCTCCTGAAGGCGAATCCCGAGCAGCATGCGGCCGGAATCCAACGGTTCCGTGCCTCGCTCGACCAGATCCGCAACCCGAAAACCTCGCCGGAAACGCGCCTGGCGACCCCCGGATCGGAAATCCAAATTCGGAAGTGAACCGCCAAGGCACCAGGCCGCAAAATTCAAAGAAGAGAAAAATGATCTGTCTTGCCTCCGTGTGTTGGCGGTTCCTCTCTTTGTCCGAACGACAGCCCCTAGATTGAGACCATCGGAGCCCCCGGCCATGAACGAGACGATCCCGGCGCCTCGCCTGCGAACTGCGGGGATGTTGCTTGCGCTGGCGGTGTGGACGGGGCTGCTCGCGGGCGTTGCCGAGCTGGGCGTGATCGCCGCGCGCGGTGCGGTCGGGGCCCGCGTGACGAGCGACCTCCTGCGCCTGAACCGGCACTCCAGCTGGATGCTCCCGGCGTCGAACCTGGCGATCTTCGCGGCGATCGGCGGCGTGCTGGCCGCGATCGCGATCGCCTTCCCACAACTGGCGCGACGGGTCGCGGGGCCGGTCCTGGGCATGCTCGCCTTCGCCGCCGTGTTCCAGCGCGTGCCGTCGCTGCACGAGGGGGCGAAGTGGGCGCTGGCCTGCGGGCTCGGGCTGCAGGCGAGCCGGCTGGTCCGGGGGCATGCCGCGGGGTTCGCCCGCCTGGTGCGATGGACCCTGCCCGCCATGCTCGTGGGCGCGGCCGTGGCAGGCCCGATTCTCCATCGTCGGGTGGTCGATTCCGAGGCCCGGGCGCTCGCGAATCTACCCGCCCCGGCGACGAACACGCCCAACGTCCTGCTGCTCGTGCTCGACACGGTGAGGGCCGATCACCTGAGCATGTACGGGTATGAGCGCGAGACCAGCCCGAACCTGGCGAGCATCGCTGCCATGGGGGTCCGCTTCGATCAGGCCCGCTCGGCCGCCCCGTGGACCTTGCCCTCGCACGCGAGCCTCTTGACGGGCCGCTGGCCGTTCGAGCTCTCGGCCGACGAGGACCACGCGATGAACCGCGTGCACCCGACAATGGCCGAGACCCTCGCGGCGCGGGGCTACGCCACGGCGGGGCTCGTGGCCAATACCTATTACTGCAACGCCGCGTACGGGCTCGATCGCGGGTTCGCACGGTTCGAGGACTGCTACGAGAATTCCCAGGTGAACCTCGGGGAGTTCGTCCGGGGGTCGGCCCTGGGCCGGCTCCTCTATCGCGGGGCCGCGGTGATGGAGCTTTGCCCACCCATCGAAGCCAACGAGGGGAAGAATGCCGAGCGCCTGAACCGCGACCTGCTCTCGTGGATCGACGCACGCAAGGGGCAGCCCTTCTTCGCGTTCGTGAATTATCTGGACGCCCACGACCCGTACCTGCTGCCCGAGGGGGACCACAGGCGGTTCGGCCTGAAGCCCGAGACGCCCGAGG
This sequence comes from Planctomycetales bacterium, assembly GCA_031411935.1. GTDB lineage: Bacteria > Planctomycetota > Planctomycetia > Isosphaerales > Isosphaeraceae > JAQGHR01. The sequence goes on from JANOBY010000590.1 coordinate 4,032, forward strand.
ATTTTGCGACCTTGCGGGGCTGGCACGACTCGAACAAGCAGAACGTGACCGATCGCCAGGTCAACCTCGTGCGCGACGCCTACGACGACTGCATCGCCTATCTCGACGGCCAGATCGGCGCCCTCATGAAGGAACTGGAAGGACGCAAGCTCCTCGACGACACCATCGTCATCATCACCTCGGACCACGGCGAGCAGCTGGGCGAGCACCGGCTTTATGGGCACGGCCGCAGCCTGTACTCCAAGGAGCTGCACGTCCCGCTGATCGTCCTCGCCCCCGGAGTGCCGCAGGGCGCGATCGTGGCCGAGCCCGCGAGCCTGCGCGACGTGCCCGCGACCGTGCTGGGTCTGCTGGGCCTGGCCGCCCAGAGCCCCTTCCCGGGCGGGTCGCTGGCCGACGCGTGGACGGGCAGGGCGGCACGCCCGGTCCTCTCGGAGGTCGCCCACCGGCCCAAGACCACCTCCAGGAACCCGAACCGCCCGCCCGCCTGGAGAGGCCCCATGGCCTCGATCGTGGCCGAGAACAAGGTCTACATCCGCAACGCCGACGGGCGCGAAGAGCTCTACGACCTCACGGCCGACCCCGACGAGACGAACGACCTGGCCAAGTCCTCGGCCGCCGAGCCCCTGCTCAACCCCTTCCGCGCCACGCTCGAACGGATCAAGACCGGACAGGCCGACGTCCCTCGGGTGGCCGGGAAGTCAGCTTTCCCGATCCGAAGATAGGCGTGAACCGTCAAAACGCCAAATCAACAAGAAATCAGGTTCTTCGCGTCTTCATGTTTTGGAGGCCAGTGCATCTGGATTCAAGGTTGGACCCGCACTTCGTCCTTGGTAAGGGTCGAGAGGACGCGGGTGTTGAAGCTGCGGAGCTTCGACTGGACGAGCACGTCGCCGTCTCGGTGGGTGAGGGGGGCGAGGAATTCGACGCGGGGGTGCTCGTCGGTGTTAAGGCGGTCGGGGTTCCTCACGGTCCATCGCCCTCCGTGGTGGATGAGGAAGGTCGAGGGGGAGCGGAGCAGGTAGCTGTCCTGCTCCTCGGGGCGCCTGCGGAGGTGATCGAGCCGGGGTTCGAGCTTTCGCAGGTCGAGGTCGATCGGCTCGCGGGTGCCGATCAGGGCGACGAAGCTGAGCTCCGGGTCCACCTGGCCCCACCACAGGGAGGTCACGGGGAACACGCTGGCCAGGCTGTCGGCGATGGACTCGAACTCGCGCTCGCCCACCTGGTACATGGCCAGCCACTGGCAGAACACGCCTCCGGGCTTCAGGTGCGCCAGGGCCTCCTTGTAGTGCTCCACGGTGTAGAGGTAGCCGGTCTGGCTCTCCCACGGGACGAACAGGTCGGAGATGATCGCGTCGAACTTGCGGTCGGTGCGCGTGAGGAAGTGGCGGGCGTCGTCGACGACGACCGTGACCCTCGGGTCGTCGAGCACCCCGCGGTTGGCCTCGCGGAAGAAGGCCCGCGAGGCCGCGACCACGTCGGCGTTGAGCTCGACGGCCGTGACGCTCCGGACCTCGGGGTGGTCGAGCGACGAGGCGGCGGTGAGGCCCGTCCCCACGCCCAGGAACAGCACGTCCTTCGGGTCGGGGTGAAGGAGCAAGGGCAGGTGGCCCTGCACCAGCTCGCGGGCCGCGGCGCGCGAGGATCCGAGCCCGTAATGGAGGTTCTGGCGGATCGTGAGCTGGTTGCTCGCCCGCTCGCGGACCACGTCCACCCGGCCGTAGGGGCCTTCCCATCGGCGGAGGATCTCGGACCCTGGGGCGGTCGCCTGGCGATCCCTGGCCCCCACGATGGCCAGGGGGATGAGCGTGCCCAGGACCGGCACGGCGAGGATCGGCGCGAACCGGTCGCCCGCCCTCCAGAGCAAAATCACGCCCAGCACGGCGAACATCCCGGCGATCAGGCCGAAGGCCGTCCACAGGCCGACCGCCGGCGCGATCACGAAGCTCGCCGCGAGCGACCCCGAGGCCGCCGCCAGCGTGTTCGCCGCCGTGAGCCGCCCCACCGCGCGGCCCGAGGCCACCCCGCGCCTCTCGGCCTCGCCCCACGACGCCGGCAGGATCGCGCCCAGCAAGGCCACGGGCGGCAAGACCACCGCCGCCACCAGCAGCGACGCCCCGGCCATGTACATGCCGAATCCCTGCCCGAGCCCGAAGTAGCCCAGTCCCGTGATCCACGAGAAGAACGGCACGCACACCGCCTCCGCCGCCGAGCCCAGAAGCGCCGCCCACCCCGCGACCCGGCCCGGATTGCCCCGCGACCGCGCGACCCACGCCGAGCCAAGCGCCAGCCCCAGCAGGAAGAACGCCACCACGAGGCCAAACGTATAGGTGCTGTTCTGAAACACGAGCGCGAACATGCGCGTGAACAGGACTTCAACCGCCAGAGTGCCGAACCCCGCGATCGCGACCACGGCCAGCCAGAGGAGGCGCTCGCCCCGATCGGCCGGGCCTGCGGGCTCGTCAGGGAAGCCTCCGACGGGCGCACGATCGGGGAGCATCAGGGCCACGATCCCGCAAAACGCCGCGATCCCCGCCGCCGCGTAGCCGCTCCCGCGCACGCCGACGACCAGGAGCATCACGCCCGTGGCCGCGACCACGCCCACCAGGGCCCCCAGCGTGTTCATCGCATAGGCCGTGGCCACGCGGCCCGAGGCCGACCCCTTGCGGTCGGGGTCGAGATACTGGGCCATGAACGGGAGGGTGGCGCCGATGGCCACGCTCGCGGGCAAGAGCGCGAGGAAGCCGATCGCCGCGCGGCTGACCGTCCTCACCGCCAGCGACGGATGATCGAGGATCGCCGCCGGGATCGCGCCCGGCAAGAGGTCCAGCAGCGACGGCACGAGCGCGGCCCACGAGGCGGCCAGAATCTCGGCGATCGCGTAGCCCCGAAGCGGCCTCATGCGGGTCGAGAGCCTCGCGGCGATCAGGTAGCCGATCGCCATCCCCGCGAAGTAGCTGCCCAGCACCACCGCCGCCGTGTGGCCCGAATGCCCGAACAACAGGCCGATCTGCCGCGACCACGAGACCTCGTAAATCAAACCGGCCGCGCCCGAGAGGAAGAACAGCCCATACGCCACACGCGACGGGGCGGAGCAGGGGGCGTCCAGGGTCGGGGACGCGGATCGTTCGGCGCCGGGGGAGAGCGTCACGGATGGATCTCGTCGGGGCTCGGGATCGGGCCCCGCCATCTTACCAGCGAAGCGAGGGGGCGTCGAAGGGGACGGCGGAGCGGGACGAGTCCTGGCGTGCTCGGCGCATGGTGGACTTGACGGATCGGCAGGCTCGGGATAAACCACGGGCTTGACGTATTGACGATGCGAAGACGCGTGAATCTCGTCCTGAGCCCTCCCTACCTGATGCGGACCCGCCCGGCGATCCCGATGCGCGACGGTTTGGGGGAGAGGCGATGCGACCACGACGTGCGGGGCTGGCCGCGATCCTCACGGCCGTGATGGCGACGCCCGGTTGCGGCATGATGGCGCCCAACGCCCGCTACATCTACCAGGATGGCGAGTTCGGCGTGATCGGCATCCCCCAGAATTCCCCGTACGGGTCGCGCGACTACCGCAAGCAGGCCCAGAGCCTGATGGCCCAGCACTTCCCCGAGGGCTTCGAGATCGTCCGCGCCGAGGAGGTCGTCGAGGGGCAGCGCGTGCTCGACAAGAGCCAGAGGCTGGACCTGGAGACCGCGCCCTCCCTGAACGCCCTCTCGCAGAAGATCGACCTCGGCAAGCTCGCCCAGTCCACGACCACGCAGACCAAGGACTCGCTGCCGATCCTCGAGAGCCGCATCATCTACCGCCGCAAGGCCGCGGGCACCCCCGTCGGCCCCAACGGATACGCGGCCTCGGCCAAGACCATCCCCGAGTTCTACCTCGACCCCAACGAGATGGCCCGCTGCCGCGAAAAGATCGAGCTCGCCGAGCTCAGGAAGAAGAAGGAAGGCACCATGGTCGCCGAGAAGCCGGGCGACCCGGCGGTGCACAAGGCATCGACCGTACGGTAAACCCCGGCGGGCCCCCACCGCCGAGTGGGGCCCGCGTCGAGCAGGGATCGCCGCAGCGATGCGGGGATGGCGGCGGCTCGACATCGGACGCCGCTCGCCCTCAGCCGAAGTTGAGCCCGAATAGGAGGACGCTCCAGGGCGTCAGGCTCGCCGCGAGCGAGACCGCGCTGAGGAAGCTTCCCACCGCAGCGAAATGATCCCCCCGCCGACGATCCCTTTCCGACCAGATCAGCCCAACGAGGCTGGCGACCGGCAGGACGAAGAGGACCCACAGAAACGCCAGATAGATCCCGACGATCGAGAGGCAGAGGAGCAACAGGACGAACAGATGGAGCGTGGTGAAGCAATAGCCCCAGCTCCAACGGAGTTCCCGGTCGAGATCGGGCGATTCGCCGCTCATGCTCACAGGAGCCCTCTCATCTTTGCCGCTTCACGCCCAAGGCTCAGCGGACCCGCACCGCCGAGACGCCCGGATGATACCAGGGGCGCTGCGGCGGTGCAGGATCGGGCGAGAAACCTCGGGGCGGAACGAAAGCGGTGCCATCCCTTGGGACGGATTCCATGGATTTGGCCGGTTGATTGGGGGGGCCGGCGCCATGGCCCTCTTATTCTCTACAGGGCCGATGACGCCGACCGTCCCCAATATACTCCCAACTCCTCGGTGCAGCGTCGCACGAGGGTCTTCGGATCTGCGACGATCCAGGATATCTTGCGCGAACCCGGATTCGGAGGCACGGCCGCGGTCCCCGGTCCCGGTCGTGAGCCGGGGAGTGTCCGAGATTTCTGCTGCGTCGTCGCGACCCATCGGATACCCTCGTTTCCGGAGATTCGCGTCGTGCCCCTATCCTCTGGATGCGCTTTCCCGGAATTTCGGAAATCCACGATGAGCCGAAGCTCGCCCGAACCCGAAAACCACGCCACGGGGATCCCGCCTTCGCCCCGATCCGACGACCTCGATCCGGGGGTTCGTCTGGTCCAGCACGAGCCGTTTGTGAAGGATCGGGCGAGGCAAGAACTGGGAGCGGCCCGGATCGGCATCGTCACCGCATCGGACGTGGTGCAAGACACGATGGTGGCGGCGCTCCAGAAAGAGAAACGGGGGCCCGGCCCGGCCCCCACGCCCGCGGCCGAGGCGACCTACCTCTGGACCACGCTGAGGAACAAGATCCGCGAGGCCTACCGCACCGCGAGGGCGGTGAAGCGCGGGGGGAGCGTGAAGATCGACTCCCTGGTGGGCGACGCCATCGCCAGCCCGGGCACGTCGCCCAGCGAGAAATACACGCGGAAGACGCGCGAGGAGGTCCTGGACCGCGCCATGGGCCTGCTCGACCCGAAGGATCAGGAGGTCCTGACGCTCAAGCTCGTTGACGGGAAGTCCAACCAGGCGATCGGCGAACTCCTGGGGGTTTCGGCGCGACACGTGGGAAATCTCTACGAGAAGGCGTTGGAGCGGCTCCGGGCGGCGTATGCCTCGGAAGGCGGGGCCCTGGATTTTTCCTGAAGTCCGGTCTCGCCTCGCGCCCGAACGTCGTGAAAGAAACCGGCCGGCTCGATTTCCGCTCGAAGCGGTAAGCGCATCTATCGGGATGGCAACGCGTCTCCGGGGGTCCCGAGAATGAATTCTTTCGACAGGATAGGCGAGACCGGGCCTCATGACCCGACCCTGGAGGAGGTCTCGGGTTCGGCGGCGATGAGCGAGTTCGAGGTCTTCCTCAAGAACCACCTCGCCGGAAGGCACCGGAAGACCCGGATCCTGCCCGAGAGGATCGACAAGTTCCGGGTGGTCGACGAGCTGGGCTCGGGCACGTTCGGCCGCGTGTATCGCGTGTACGACCCGGACCTGCACTGCTACCGCGCCGCGAAGGTCCCGACCGAGCTGGTCCTCGGCAGCGAATCGCTCCGGGGGGAGTTCCTGCGCGAGGCGCGGAACCTCCAGAGCATTGACGACCACCCGAACATCGTCCGCGTGGTGCAGGCCGGGGACGACGACGGCGAAGGGCGGCCTTACTTCGTGATGGAGTATTGTCGCGACCGCTCGCTCTCCTCCTGGCTGGCCGAGCGGGCCGGGAGGCCGGTCGAAGAGAGGTGGGCCGCACGGCTGATGGCGCAGATCTCCGACGGCGTGCACCGGATCCATCAGCAGCAGCTCTGCCATCGCGACCTGAAGCCCGGGAACATCCTGCTGGTGAAGGTCGGCGAAGGGGGCGACCCCGACCGGCCCGACTTCCGCCCGAAGGTCGCCGACCTCGGCCTGGCGTCGGTTTTGGACGACCCCCAGGTCACGGTCTCGATCGTCGAGGGCCCCGTGGGCACGGCCGCGTACATGGCCCCCGAGCAGGTGCGCGGGCGACGCAAGGAGATCGGGCCGGCGAGCGACGTGTACGGGCTGGGGGCCATGCTCTTCGAGGTCGCCTCGGGCCGCCGCGCGTACGACTCGCTCACCCGCGGCGAGATCTACGCGACGCTCCAGAGCGATGGGCCCTCGCCCTCGCTCAGGACGGCCTGCCCGAAGGCCTCGCGCTCGATGAGGACGGTCGTCGAGACCGCCATGAGGAAGGAGCCCCGCTATCGCTACGGCTCGGCCGCCGAGATGGCCGACGACCTGCGGGCGCTGGCCGACGGTCGGCCCGTGCGCGGGGCGTCCCGGGGCCGGAGGGCCCTCTTCTTCGCGAGCCAGCACCGCCCGGCGGTCGCCGCCGTCGTGGTCCTCGGGGCGTTAGGGGGCGCCGGACTCAAGTCCAGGCAGCTCTACCAGGAAGGGGCGGCCTCGGCCTGGCTCGGTCGGATGGCGGTGGCGACACCCGCCGAGGTGAGCGACCTGGTCCGCGAGCGGGATCCGAACGACCCGCTGGTGACGGACCGGCTCGTGGCCCTGTTCAACACGGGCGAGCCCACCCGCAGCCTCAATGCGGCCCTGGCGCTGGCCTCCTCGCGCCCCGCGTATGCCGATCACGTGGTCGGGCTGCTCCTGGCCCTGCCCCCGAAGGACGTCGGGGCGATCGCCCGGGCGGCGGCGCCCCGGATTCCCGACCTCCGCGACCGGCTCACGGCCGAGGCCAGACGCCCCGCACCGGACGAGGAGCGGGCCCCGCTCGTGAAGAGCCGCCGCCGCGTGAACGCGGCCCTCGCGCTCTTCCTGCTCGGCGACCCGGCGTCGGGGGCCGCGGTCCTGGGGGATCGGAGCGACCCCACGTCCCGGTCTCTGCTCGTGCACGCATTCGGGCCCGCGGGCGTCTCCCCGCAGGCGATCCTGGAGATGGCGGCCGACCGGACGATCATCCCGGCCGTCCGCCGCCAGTTGATCCTGGCCATGGGCGAGATCCCCGCGGCGGCCTGGCCCGCCGCCGAACGGGCCAAGGCCCAGGCGCTCGCCCAGTCGCTCCTGACCGACGAGCCCGACGCCGGGATCCACGGCGCGGCGAAGTGGCTCCTGAAGACCTGGACCTCGGCCTCGGAGGTCGCGGCCATCGAGGCCGGCCTCGAGAGCCAGCCCGGGTTCGGATGGCGGGTAGATGCCTCGGGCCTCACGTTCGTGATCGTGGACGACCCGACGACCGGGCATCGCTTCGAGATCTCGGACATCGAGGTGCCCGTGCGTCTCTATGAGAAATCCAACCCCAGGTTTTCCCGAGACGTTTTCCGTCGCATCCTGACCGACAACGAGCCGGCCCTGGGCGTGAGCTTCCTGGACGCGGCCATGTTCGCCAACTGGTTCAGCGAACAGCAGAAGACTCCCACGGCCTATCCCCGCAACGTCAACATCGACACCGTGCCGTTAGCCTCCGAGATGCTCCTCAGCCGGGGCTATCGCCTGCCCACCAGTGGCGAGTTCCTCCTGGCCGCCAGGGCCGGGACCACCTCCCGGCTGTACTTCGGCGAGTTTCAGGACGTGGGGATGATCTCGAAATACGCCTTCACGGCCGAGACGTTCGGCAGGCCGGGGTGGCAGGACGTGGCGATGCTGAAGCCCAACGACCTCGGCCTGTTCGACATGCTGGGCAACGCGATGGAGATCACCCACTTCGACGGCCCCCTGACGGCGGGCCCTCGGAATCAGTCCTCCGCCTGCTGGGGATCCGGGTTCCTGCACCCGAGGGATATGCGGGCCGAGCCCGCCTCGCGCGGGGCTTCGGTCATGCTGCCGCCGCCGATCCCTTCGGGCTTCCGCCTGGCGCGGACGCTTGGGCCCACGCCCGTGCCTCCACCCTGAACCTCTCTCGTTTCCTGACGGTTTAGTCCCTCGCTGATTAAGGATCTTGAAAGATGGCTCGAGACCCGCTGCATGTGAGTTCCGCATCGACAAGCGATCATTGCTGCAGATGGACTTACACCTCGCCACCTGGCGCCTGGACCGTGAAGGATACGTGTGTTGCTCCCAAGCATTGTGCCGGACTGCAAACCTTTACCGGATCGGGGTTCAACAGTTTTGTGAGGGGTCTCGCGAACGCCGGGCCCATCCC
>JANOBY010000591.1:0-6801 GCA_031411935.1 Planctomycetales bacterium
GGGCCCGGCCGGGAGTCCCGGTGTTCGCGTCGAGCCGAGGCCCCCTCACCCGGCCGCTGCGCGTCCGCCCTCTCCCCGCAAGGGGGAGAGGGCAAGACAACCCCGGCATCGTCTCTCGCCTTGCCCCTGTTGGGGAGGCCAAGCGTCCGGCCTCGGCGTGCTCCCCGCCTCGCCCCCTTTGGGGGGGAGGCCGGACGGAGTCCGTGTGAGGGGGTGTTGGGCCCGGCCGGGAGTCCCGGGTTTCGCGTCGAGCCGAGGCCCCCTCACCCGGCCGCTGCGCGTCCGCCCTCTCCCCGCAAAGGGGGCGAGGGGAAGATGTCGGCCTTGGCGATGGACTTCGTTACGGGGCCGGGTGCCCGCCTCCCCGGGGCGATCTCAGGCGAAGTAGCGGGCGGCGCGGGCGGCGATCTCGGGGTAGTTGATGCCGAAGGCGCAGGCGTCCCGCAGGGCTTCGAGTTCGGCCCCGGTCGCCTTCCGGGCCGACTCGGGCAGCGATTGGTAGAGGGCTCGTGACGCTCCGTAGCTGTCCTGCTCGAAGTAGGTCACGTAGCGGGCCACGTCGCGGTAGGCGAACGCGGTGGAGCCCACGTTGGCGTCGCACGAGGGGCACCCCGGGCACATAGTCCGGCGGCTGGCGAGCACCGCGTCCCTCAGGGTCTCGACCTGCGAGACCTCCAGCGGGGCCTTGTAGCCGTGTGCCGAGGCGATGCTCGACTTCATCTGGTCGAAGTTGCGCACCGAGTTGCAGATCGCGCTGATCCGGGGGTCGCTCCACACGGCCTGCAACAGCGCTTGATGCGTGCTCAGGCCGAGCCTGTCGAACGCGGGCAGGCGCTTGGGGACGTTGCCCGCGTGCCTGAGTGTCTTCATGGCGATCAGGCCGATGCCCTTCTCGTGGCAGGCCGTGAGGGCACGGTCGAACGCCCCTCCGCGCTCGTAGAACGGGGTGTACTGGACCATCAAGGCGTCGAGGAACCCGCCGTCGGCGGCGGCCTGGATGTACTCGGGGCCTCCGTGGCAGGAGAAGCCGACCATCTTGACCTTGCCCGAGCTCTTGAGCTTGTCGGCGACCTTGCGGAACACGTCGCTCTTGCCCCAGTTCACCGAGCTTTCGCCGTAAACCTCGGGGCAGAGCTGGTGGATGAAGTAGAGGTCCAGGTACTCCGTGCCGAGCTCTTCCAGACGCTTGTCGATCATCTCCAGGAGCTGCTCGGGGCCGCGCTCCTTGGGGTAGTCCTTGGACACCAGAAAGATGTCCTTGCGACGCTCGGGGTGGGCGGCGAACCACTTGCGGTAGATCGCCTCCTCGCGCTCCTCGCCGTACTTCTGCGCCGTGTCGTAGTAGCGCATGCCCGAGGCCCACGCGCGGTTGATCAGGCCGGGGGCGTTGGCCCCCTCCATGTCGCCGCCCATGGCCAGCATGGGGACCATCGGGCCGTTGCGGCCGAGCTTGCGCGTTGGCAGGAGCGTCACGCCCGTGTCTTGCGGAAGAGGCTCGGCACCCGCGACCGAGGCCGCCGCCAGCACCCCCACGCCCGCCACGCCCATGCCCAATGCCGTCCTACGGCTCACCTGGTTGTCCGGATTCACGTTGGCTTCCTCTCGGCAAAAGGAGGGCTCGAACGGGCCGCGTGCGTCGTTCATCAGGAATGTAACAGAGGTTTGCGCGCCGGGCAATCCGCGGGGCGACCGGCTATCCTTCCCGGCAAGGGTGTTTTACAATCGTCGTAGTGCCTCGGAGGTCATTTAGGGGGACGCGACCATGACGGGACCGCGAAGGAAGAGGTTCGGGCCGCTGCTGTATGCGACGATCGCGCTGAGCGTGGTGGCGGTGGTGATCACGAAGGGGATGGAATATCGGTACCGCAGTTCCGCGGCCGCGCCGATTTCCCGGCCCGTCGCCGAGATCGCCGCCGACCTGAACTCCTCGGACGAGCTGGCAAGAGCGCGGGCGCTGGACGAGCTCGGTCGCGAGGGGGAGGCGACCGCGGTCCCGGTCTGGCTCGAAGTCACGAGGATGGCCGATCCCGCCATGAGGAAGCTCGCGTGCGAGGCGCTCGTGAGGATGAAGGCCGACCCGGGAAGACTCCTGCCCGCGCTCGTGGACCTGGCCGACGACCCGAGCGAAGACGTGCGCGTGGAGGCGGCCCGCGGGCTCTCGCGGTTGAGGGAGTTCGCCGACCGCCAATCCCTCGCGAGCCTGGACGAGGCGAGCCTCTCCACGGCGATGGCGGCGCTTCACAAGCTGGCGAAGGACAAGGACCCGGCCGCGAGGTTTGCCGGGGTCCGCGGCCTGATCCTGCTGGGCCGGTCGGACGACCCGGAGATCGCGAGCGTGGTGCTGGAGGCGGCTGCCGACGCCGACCTGGCCGAGCCGCGGGCGGAGCTGGTGGGGCTGGTCAAGCAGGCCCGCCCCGACCTCGTAGGGGCGATCCTGCCGGGGCTCCAGGCCCTGCTGGCGATCGACGACCCCGTGATCCTCTTCACCACCCTGGACGCCCTGGCCGAGCTTGGCCCCTCGGCCCGGCCGATCTTGCCCTCGCTGATCGAGCGCGAAGCGTCGGAGGATCCCCTTGTGCGTGCGGCCGCGCTCTTCGCGCGTGCGGCGATCGAAGGCGCGGGCACGTCGGAGTCGGTCGCGATCCTGACGAAGGTTCTGGCCGACGACGCCCAGCCGTTCGACCGCCGCCAGCAGGCCCTTGCAAGGCTTCGCCAGAACCCTTCCGCGGCCCTTTCCGGCGCCACCCCGAGCTTGATCCGGGGCCTGACCAACCCCAGCCCGACCATCCGCCAGGAGACCCTCTCCCTGCTCCAGGAGATCTTGCTGGAGCAGCCCGCCGAGCTGCCCAGCGTGTTCCAGAACCCGTGAAGAGGAAGGAGCGGCGGCCATCGTCTTTTGGCTGGGCCAGGGGTCCGGCCCGCAAGCGTCTCACCGAACCTCGTAGGGATCGAGTCAGAGTGAGGTTGCCATGCTTGCGAGGTCGTAAGCATGGCAACCGGCGAGCCGCCATTACCCTTTCGGCGTGTCCAGCTTTTTGATTTCCGGGTGATTCAAGAGGTACTTGCTCCGCTTCTCGGCGAACTCCTTCAGGCTGGGCGAGGGGCGTCCCTGCGGGGCCTTCCCCTCCACCTCGTCTCCCACCGCGCGGTGGTAGGCCTCGTTCGACATGAGCTTGCGGGTGTCGGCCTCGATCTCCTGGTCGATCGCGCCGCGATAGGTGGCGACGACCGGCCCGAGCTTCTGCCAGTCGAGCCATTCGACCGCGATCGTGCGGACGTTCTCCAGGTACTTCTTCCGCAGGGCGGGCACCGCCAGGAGCTTGCTGCGCAGGGGCTTGCTCGGGTCGTCCAGGCCGATCAGGGGGTCGAGCTCCACCCCCAGGCCCGCTCCGCCGAACCCGGGCATCCCGCCCGGCCGACCTCCTCCCGGCCCGCCCTGGGGACCACCGGGCCCGCCTCCGGGACCGCCCGGCCCTCCCGGCCCGCCTCCGGGACCGCCTGGGCCCCGGCCTCCGCCTCGACCGCCCCGGCCTCCGGGGCCTCCAAAGCCCATCATCATGGCGTTGCCGAAGGTCTCGTTGGCGTCGTGGGGGATGATGTGGAACTTGCCGCCGGGCTCAAGATAGATGTTGTAGTCGCTGGAGCGGGTCCAGTAGCCGTCGTTGTTGATCAGGGCGTTGTCGAGCGCGAGGAACCAGAGGGCCCCGTCGATGTCGAGCATGGGCTTCAGGGCCGATTCGAGCTGATCGGGCGGCGTCTCGTTCAGGACCTTGCAGAGCCTCATGAACTGGCCCCAGGCCCTGGGGTCGTCGTTGCCCTTGATCTCGAACCGGGCCTTGTAGGCGGCCGTATCTTCGCCCAGATATTCGAGGCCTCCGCGGGCGCCCGGGTTGCCCGGCACCTTCCAGCGCGTGCCCCTGGCGGTCTTGAAGTTCTCGGTCAGGAAGGTCTTGTCGAACTGCTGGGCGTTCACGTAGAGGCCCCAGCTCTCGCCGTTGATCACGACCTTCACGAAGTTCGCCTTCGGCGCGGCCAGGTAGTTCCGGGCGATGTGGAAGTACAGGGCGGTGTGCAGGAACGTGGAGTCCTCGTGCGAGTTGAGGAGGTTGAGCGTCCGGTAGCCCATCAGGTTCTGCTCCGGGTCGGCAAAATCCAGGGACACGTTCAAGGAGCGCTTGGAACCCTCGCCCACCATCATGAACGACGACAGGCCGCGGAAGTGGACGCCGACCATGGGGTAGGCCTTGCCGTCCACGGTGAGCGTGGCGGGCATCTCCACGTCGGTGTTGTTGAAGTCGGCCATCTCCGACTCCCACTGCGGGGTGTCGAAGTCCAGGAACAGGGTGCGCACGGTCGTGGGATCGTAAAGGGGCCTGTCGGCGGGGGCGGGCTTCGCGTCCTCCTTGGCGACCTTCGGGCCGGGCTTGCCGGGCTCGTCCCCTCCGCCGAAGAACGGGGGCCTGCCCCCTGCGCCGGGGCCTCCAGGCCCTCCGCCCGGGGGGCCGAAGCCGAACGGGCCGCGGTTGGCTCCTCCGTTCTTCTTGATCGACTCGCGGGCGGCCTTGCGCTCCTCGGGATTCAGGCGACCGTCGCCGTCCTTGTCGAAGTCCTTGACGACCTTCCGCTCCTCGCCCATGGGGGGGCCGCCGGGCCCGCCCATCGGCCCGCCGGGCCCGCCCATGCGCTGATTGATCGCGGCGGCCAGGTCGTCGGACGTGAGCCCGCCGGCCTTTTTGGCGTCGGCGGTGCGGATGAAGGCGGAGGCGAAGGTCTCGGCCTCCTTCGGGGTCAGCTTCTTGTCCTTGTCGGAGTCGGCCGCCTCGAACACCGGGCCGCCGAAGAACGTGCCGGGTCCGAAGTCGCCGGGAGGGGGGCCGCCGGGTCCGCCAAACAAGTCGGGCGGGGGGCCTGCCGCCTTGTTCAGCGCCTTCGCGAAGGCCTGAGCATCGACGGAGCCGGCCTTCTTCTCGTCGGCCGAACGCACGAGGTCCGAGGCGAACTTGCCCGCTTCCTCGGGAGTGAGCTTCTTGTCCTTGTCCGCGTCGGCCGCCTCAAGGATCTGAGGCGCCAGGAACGTGCCGGGGCCAAATCCCCCGGGCCCACCCGGAAAGCCCCCACCGGGGCCCTGGGCGTGGGCCGAGGTCCAGGACACCAAGATCATCGCCAGGGGAAGGAAGACAACCGGCGGCTTCCGCAGCATTGGGGCCACTCCATGCAAGAACGACGACCGAATCGGCCGTCTCATCCGGGTATACGGCGACAAACGTGATCGTGAGGGCAGGGGATTTTCATCGAATCTTCACGCGCAGCCAGGGTTCCCGCAATCGGCTCGCCCCTCCAGCCACGCCCCACAACCTGGCTTCGCACCCGGGGGCCGATCGGGTAAAGACCCCGTTCCGGGCCTCACCCCGCACGTCCCACGCAAGGTGCCTTACGTGTCATCGCCAAAAGCCGGGTCAAGCGCGCATTCCGGCCCCAGGGATTCCTCGTCGGCGGTCGAGGCCTTCATGATCTCGCTCGATCACCCCTTCAAGGCCGAGGTCGAGGCCCTGCGCGTGATCGTGAGGGAGGCCGACCCCTCGATCCTCGAAGGGATCAAGTGGAACGCGCCAAGCTTCCGCACGACCGAGTACTTCGCCACCACGAACCTGCGAGCGAAGAACGGCGTGGGAATCATCCTCCACCGAGGCGCCAGGGTCCGCGACCTCCCGGCCGAAGGGCTGGAAATTCACGACCCCGGCAAGCTCCTGAAGTGGCTGGCGAAGGATCGCGCGATGGTCGAGTTCAAGGATCTGGCGGAGATCGAGGCCCGAAAGGCCGAGTTCGCCGCGCTCATCCGGGACTGGATCCGGTTCGTCTGAGACGTGGGAGGGGGTGTGTTGCAGACTGCCCCTTGGTCCGGATCCCTATTCCGCCTCGGCCTTCAGGAGCCAGCGGACGCGTTCGAGCCCCGCCTTCTCCGTCCCGATTCGCGCCACCCCGTGGCGCATCCCCAGGTAAATCGTCCCCTGGGCGTCGATGACCATCGAGTTGGGGTGGAGGCCCTCCCAGAAGGCGTCATTCACCATCACCTCGATCTTCCCGGTCAACGGTTCGACCCGCAGCAGGCGATCGGTCGTGGCCACGATCAGGGACCCGTCCTCGGCGGTCGCGTAGGCTTCAGGAGCGTGCCCCAGGTTGGCGATGACCTCGGACGACCATGCTCCCTCCTGGCGTGGCTCCAGCCGGAGGAGTCGGCCCTCGTTGGTGTTCATGTGGGCCAGCCCTTCGAGCGCCAGAAGGCCCGACCCGGTCGGGATCAGCCCCTTGATCCGGGCGTCCGCGAGCAGACGGGTCCGTTTCGATCCGTCGGGCGAGAACCACCACAGCCCCCCGCCGAATTCCCCGGCGTCGAACCCGACGATCCAACCGTCCGCGACCCTGGCGCTCACCCGCCTCCCGGCGAGCCCGTCCGCGGCCTTCCCGTTGCCGATGGTGAAGGGAAGCGGGGCGGGCTTGCGGTCCTTGTCCGTGCGGAAGTGCGTGCGCGGCTGCCCGTCCCTGAGCGTCACGACCCAATGGGCCTGGGCCCCATGCGCCTCCACCCAGCGGCGCGATCCGTGGGCGGGCGGGTCGGTCACGACCCACTTCGCCAGGTCGTACGAGTGATCGCCCGCCTCGATCTCGGAGGACGCCGAGACGAGCATACCAAGGAAGATCATTGCGAGGACCTGGATCATCGAGGCCTCCAGGACGAGTGTGCGTAGAGCGACCTGGATTTTCGAGTGGGGCGGGCGTCCCTGCCACTGCTGTGAAGCGGTT
>JANOBY010000592.1:0-5532 GCA_031411935.1 Planctomycetales bacterium
GCGTGCGACATCGCCGCCGGCCGGATTCCCGGCGACCATACCTGCGGGGCCACACCCGTTCCCATCCCGAACACGGCCGTTAAGCCCGCCGGGCCCATGATAGTGCCCAAGGCGCGAAAGTCGGTCATCGCCGGGATCCCCCAAATCCGGAGACGCCCCCACCGCGAAAGCGGAGGGGGCGTCTCCGCGCGCCCATTCTCCCCCTCCGTGGGGATCTCCCGCAGGTGGGCCTGTCGTCCGGACCTGAGCATAAAACCGGCTTCGCTCTGCCCTTGCTTTGCACTCGTGGCACACGAGAGTTTTCGTTGGGCTTGGCATTTCGACTTGCTTTCAAGGCTTTTGCCACGAACTCCCGAATGATACGAATTCATTGATCTCACCGACCGCGCGGGGTTCGTTTCGCAACTTCACCTTCTGTGGAGCTCCTCGCGGCCCGGCGTCAACGGTGATGCCTGACCCGATTGCCCTCAAAACAGGGCGAGGCGAGCGAAGTCCACGCTCCCCGTGGATCTCGCTGCGGCCCCTTTGCCCGATCGCCGGAGATGCGGGCATGCTCCCCTGAGTGGAGCGTTGGCAACAGGTCCCCTGGGTTCATACGCCGAGTCGCTGAGATCAAGGCGAGACCTTCCCCGAACTCGTCCCCCTTTCCCGCGGTCCCGGCCGGCGTTAGCCTCGTGGGGTAGTGGCGGTCCGATGACTCTCCCGGAGGCTTCCCAAGATGGGCATCGCACGTGATCGCGGACGCCCCCCTTCCCTGCGGGCGATTCGTGGCCTTCTGCTCGTTGTGTCCTTCCTGGCGTGGGCCAGTGCGGCCGAGGCTCGTCAGAAGACTCATGAGGACGAATCCCGGGTTCCCGCTTATACCCTGCCGGACCCGTTAGTTCTGGCCGACGGATCGCGGGTTGCCGATTCCTCGATGTGGACCGGGAAGAGGCGGGCCGAGATCCTGTCTCTCTTCGAAACCCACATGTACGGAAAGTCGCCGGGGCGTCCCCCGGGGCTTCGCTTCCAGGTGGTCCGCGTGGTGCCCGATGCGCTGCGGGGGAAGGCCACGCGCAAGGAGATTGCGATCTCGTTCTCGGATGCTCCTGACGGGCCGAGGGTGGACGTACTGGTTTACGTCCCGAACCGGTTCCGAGGCCCGCATCCGGCGATACTCGGCCTGAATTTCGACGGAAATCACGCGGTTGACCCTGACCCGGCGTTGCCTCTCGCCCGCGGTTGGGTGGCGAATGACCCGGCCCTGGGGATCACCAACCATCGGGCGACGGAAGCCTCGCGAGGCTCGGAGTCGTCACGATGGCCCCTGGAGAGGATCGTGGATCGAGGCTACGCCGTTGTGACTGCGCACTATGGCGACATCGATCCGGATTTTGATGACGGGTTCAAGAACGGCGTGCACGCGCTCGAGCGGAAGTCCGGCGACTCCCCTCGCGAGGCCGATGCATGGGGCTCGATCGCGGCCTGGTCCTGGGGCCTGGGGCGGATCATGGACTACCTGGAGACCGACCCCGCGATCGACTCCCGCCGCGTGACGGTCCACGGGCACTCGCGGCTGGGCAAGGCGGCGCTCTGGGCGGGTGCGACCGACGAGCGATTCGCCGCGGTCATCTCCAACGAGTCGGGGGAAGGCGGGGCGGCCCTGAGCCGTCGTCGGTTCGGGGAGACGGTTCACCGCATCAACACCTCATTCCCGCACTGGTTTTGCGCCAATTATCAACGGTACAACGACCGCGAGGATGACCTACCCTTCGATCAGCACATGCTCCTGAGCCTGATCGCCCCTCGTCCCCTGCTGGTGTGCAGCGCCCAGGAAGACCTTTGGGCGGACCCTCGGGGCGAGTTCCTGGCGGCGATCGGGGCCGACCCCGTGTATCGGCTCCTGGGACAGGACGGGATGGGGGCCCGCGACATGCCCGGCCCGAACGTGCTCATCTGGAGCCGGATCGGCTACCACATCCGACCCGGCAAGCACGACGTGACCCTGGCCGACTGGGATGCCTTCATGGATTTCGTGGGCAGGCATCTCGTTCCGCCCGAACGCTTGCCGTGAGGCGAGGCGAAGGCATTGGCCCCGAGGACCTCCAGGGATGCTCCTTACGAAACCACGTGGCAAGGACCCGCACATGGCCAACGGGACACGGACCGCCGCATTGACCGGCCTTGGAGTGATCGGGGCCATCGTCGCCCTGGGGTCATTCTGGTCGGCAGGACGGTCGCCGGAGGTCGTGCCGCTTGCTCCCCTGCCCTTGAAGTCTTCGGGGCTGGACGAGGCCCCCGAGGAGGTCCGCGCGTTCCTGGGCCGGGTTCTCGAATCGCTCCCGGAGGGCGGCGCCGGAGTCACGGGTTATCGCTTCCAGCACTGGAAGGTCGCGGACAAGCCCACGCACGAGGCCGTGGGGCTCAAGGCCGTGCCGGGCGTGGGGCCCGAGGCCGTGATCGCCAGGGTCATGGATGTTGACCATTACCCGGAAAATGTCCCCCATGTGAAGGCCTGCGAGGCCCGGCGCGATCCCGCCTACGTACGCCCGGCGAAGGTGCGGTTCACGCAGGTGGTGGGGGTGCCGGGCGTGGCGAAGGTCCAGCAGGAGCTTGTCCTCGTGGATGCCGGAACGCTCCGTGGATATCGCGTCGCCTACTGGTACCTGCTCAAACCCGAAACGAACGCCCTGGACCCGAAGGCCGGGGCCCGCAGCGAATTCAGCGTGGGGGCGTGGCTGGCGGCCCCGGGCGTGGTCGGTTATGCGCTCAGCTCATGGCCCCGTCGTGAGGACGTGAACGCGCTGCAATGGGCCTCGCTCACCTCCGGGGCGGACGTCCTGGCCCGGAAGGTCATCGAGGGGAACATCGACAGCCTGGCGGGCTGGGCGGCGAAGCCGGATCGCCAACAGGGGTCGCCCAAACCTTGAGTTTCCCGCCCTCCTTCTAGTCGGTCCGACCGGACAGCGCGAGTTGATCCGCCCCGGTCCATGCCCGCAGTTCGAGCGCCTCGTAGGGTCATGCCTCCGGGGTGGGAGCTTCCCACGGATCGACTCAAACCCTGGCCCCGGTTCCCATGGACGCCGCATGGCAGGACGTCCTGCGCCCAGGGCCTGTGCGGATCATTGGGGGCCTCAAAGGGGGTGCAAACTCCCTCTCCGCATCCGGGCCTTCGACCTTGCCAACCTGTCTCCCGCGGGCGATCTTCGCGCGCGATCAGTGATGTTGATAGCCACAAGCCGAGCAACGGAGGCGTTTGAACGCACCGGAGAGGACCCCGATGATCAACATGGCGGTTCCCACGACCAACCTGCTCTCCGCTTCACGCAGATCGCCACGGCGAAATGTGACATAACCCGAAAGGAGGAGGAACGCCGCCGTGGACAAGAAAGTGATCGGTCGAACAAACTCGGCGGCGGGCCGGGGCGGCGTGGAGGTCCGCGAAGACCGGAAGGCGGTCGGATACGAGCAGCGAGCCGAGAGAGCGGCATGGTGGGCGGTGGCGGCGAGGCAGGAGGGCTCGAGCAGCTCCCACCGCACTCGGCGTGGTTCGTGCCACCACTTGCGGCGGCAGGCCGGGCAGGGTCGCTGCCGTCGATGGGACGTACCTCGTCGCGTCGGGGCAGCACCAGCAGAGATGGCCGATCCGATGCCTCTCGTATTCGGAAACCGTCATCAAGCGTGCCTTTCGGCTGGCCTGGGAAGTTGCGAATCAGGTTCCTGAGTTTGCAGTCTCTGAAGGAAGGACCGATCGAGCCCGCGCTTGAGGACGCGCCAGTCCACGCCCAGGCGGCCGGCGGCCGCCGTGAAGTTCAGGTCCGAACGCTCGTAGGCCAGGGCGTAATAACGGCCGAGCAACTCGTCGGCGGTGACCTCCACGCCCGCAACCTGGCGGAGAAAGCCCTGGAGAGGCCCGGGCGTGGCGGGGGTGTCCTGAGGAGCCACCGGGGGGCGATAACTTCCCCGGATCATGACGTTGCGGACGCACTGGCCGAGTTCCCGGAAATTCCCCGGCCAGGCATAGTCGCGACCGAGCCCGCGATCGATCCAGTCAACGACCTCGGAAGTCAATTGGGCCGCCTCCTCGTCCACGCGGTCATCCTCGACGAGTCCGGCGGCCAGTTCGTTCGGCTGCTCCGTGCGCCTGGCGAGGACCTCCCTCGCGATGAAGCGGACGAGCTCCGGCAAGTCCTCGGGCCGATCCGCGAGCTGCTCGGCGAGCGAGGGGGTCACGACCTGATCGGCACAGAGACGATAGTAGAGGTCGTGTCGAAATCGACCGGCCTGCATCTCGGCCGCGAGGTCACGATTCGTGGCGGCGATGATCTTGCCCTGGAAGGGGATCGTCTCGGTACTCCCCACCTTCTGGAACGCTCGCGTTTCAAGGACTCGCAGCAACTTCACCTGGATCGCGCCGTCGAGCTCGCCGATCTCGTCGAGAAACACCGCCCCATGAGGGCCGCAGAACTCCAGCCAGCCCGGTCGGTCCTTGTGTGCGAACGTGAACGCCCCTTTGACGTGACCGAACAACTCCGACTCGATCAGGGTCGGGGCCAGGGCCGAGAGGTTCACCGGGACGTACACCTCGCCCCCATGGTCGCGAAAGCTCCGCCTGTCCGAATCGAATGGGACGAAGCACGACAGGCCGATGGCGCGGGCGACGAGTTCCTTGCCGCTGCCCGAGGGACCCACGACGAGGGTGGGGACGTCGGCCATCGCCCGATGGAGCGACCTCGTGTACCGCCTCATGTCGTGCGTGAAGATTGACTCCCAGACGGTCGCGCGGAGCCTGGCGGCCGGCATCGATCCGCCGATGATCCTGCTATAGATATGCGAGAACGCCCGCTCGATCTGAAAGAATCCGGCGAAGATGATCTTGGGGTCGTGCCGCGATGGGAGGGAGTGTCCGTGGGGCAGGAAGAGCCGATGGAAATCCGACAGAAAGTCCTTCCAGAAGGAGACGCGAGTCGTCGCTTGATCTTTCCCCGGATCGTTCAAGAGCAGGC
Organism: Planctomycetales bacterium; assembly: GCA_031411935.1. Classification (GTDB taxonomy): domain Bacteria; phylum Planctomycetota; class Planctomycetia; order Isosphaerales; family Isosphaeraceae; genus JAQGHR01. The sequence continues at coordinate 4,986 of JANOBY010000592.1, forward strand.
CGTCGAAGGAACTCATGTGGCGGCCGTAGAGCACGTAGAGCGAGAGGTCCTCATAGACAACCAGCTCCGCATGGGTCGCTGATTGCCCTGCCTCCAGTCGTCGCTGAATCTGGTTCACCAAGGACTCGGCGAGCTCGCGCATCGCCGGGACGTTGCCGAGGAGCCGCTCCATGCCCTCACCCGGTTTCGATCGGATGATCGGCCCCTGTTCGATGTAACGCGATCCCAGGGCGCGACGCTCGAGTTCGACCCGTTCGGGCAGGAATGGGTTGCAATAGCCGATGCCCGCGATCGCCTCGGCGACTCGCCAATCGGCCGACGGAAGCAGAGCCATAAGCACCCCCGAATGATTTAGATCCTGGGCGGGAGACGGGGAGCGACCGTCCTTTTGTGAAGTCCAGCATACAACTGAACCACCGACCGGCTTGAAGCCGGTGGGTTCGGCAGTCGGCTCCAAGCCCGACTGAGGCTGACCTGGATCACTCTTCGTCGACCTTGAAGTCCCCGTCCTCCTTCGTCACGTCCTGGGTCCGGATATACTCCATGA
>JANOBY010000593.1:0-5205 GCA_031411935.1 Planctomycetales bacterium
ATGTAGGAGGCGAAGAAGGATGAGCCCTTGCCCCCCGACTCTCGCATGTACGAGTCGAACAAGTAAGTCGCCGACGACGCGGACCCTCCCAAGGAAGAGGCCCTGAAGGACGAGCCCAAGCCCGCCGAAACTCCCAAGGAGGAGCCCAAGCCCGCCGAAACTCCGAAGGAAGAGCCCAAGCCCGCCGACGCCCCCAAGGCTTGATTCTGACTATCGGATGACTCCAGCCCTCGCCCCTCCTCCAGGGGTGAGGCAGGGTCGAACTCCCGAGCGGCATGTCTTGCCCTCGCCCCCTCGGGGGGAGAGGGCGGACGCGAAGCGGCCGGGTGAGGGGGCCCTGGGCTACACCCCGCCCGGCGGCCCCTCCGTGCCCGAGGCCCCTCCTGGCCGGACGATGCGGGGTTGAACTCCCGGGCGGCATGTCTTGCCCCGGGCCCCTGGGCTGAGATGACGGAGACGCTCCCTGAAGAATGGGTTCGTTTCCCGTTCGGAGGCCCCAAATTGGCTTCGTTTTGGGTTCGTTTTGGCTTCGTTTTTCGGTCGGCAGGACCTTCAGGTTGTCCCAACAATAAGACTTAAAATCTTGCGCAGAAGACACATGGGCACGACTACCCCTCGTGTCTCGGGTGGCAAAATTGGGTTCGTTTTGCGAATTCATGTTTTCGCGAAATCGGCCTTCCCGTGATCGGGACGTGCCCCCGGCGATGGTCCGGATTGTCAAGGAACCGGGGTGGCGCCTCGCGGCGACACGCCCCCCGAAAGTATCGGAACGCCACCGGCCCTCGATCGTCGGTGAGCCTCCCCGCTCCCCGGAATCCATCCACACCGCCCGAGAGCGAGAGAGCGGACGAGCACCAACCGGGCGAAGAAGCGTCGGGCGTGAAGCCTGGGGCCGGACCCGGCGGGATCGCCGGGTGGCACCGGTGGCTCGCCCACCCGTGTTCCAGGGCCGGGCCGAACGCACCGGTGGGCAAGCCACCGGGGCCACCCGGATCTTCCATGCCGGGCCCAGAACCAGGTCGCTCTTCGGGGGGGAGAGGGCCGACTCGCGCCGCCTGGGCGAGGAGTCTTGGTCCGGCCTTGAAGCGGGGATCGCCATCCAGCCGGGATTGGTCCCCCGTCCGCTCTCGGGCCCTCCCGGCATGCGTCCCGATGGGGTCCTTGCCGCATGGCGGGTCCGGGACCTTCGGATTGCGCGAAGTGGCGCAAGATCCGGGACTTGTAACGACCGCCCGCGAAAAAACCCGGCCGCACGTCGCTTGGCGATGGCCGCCAATCCTGTTACCTTCTTAGCCCCTTGACTTGCGCCAATCGCGCGAGCCTGGATCCAGGTTCGTGATCTCGTGGGGCTCCCGGGAGCAGAGAGGCGGACCGTTGGTGACGCCCACCGTCCTGAACAAGTCGACGGCCAACCTCCTGGAGCTGGCCTGCGAGTCCGCCCCGATGCTCGGGGCCGGCGCCGTCGTCTTGCTGCCCGAAGGGCCCATGGACTGGGAGGCCGTCAAGGAGATCGCCGGCGTGGTCCGCCTGATCGTGGCCACGCCGAACGACCGCCACCGCGACTCCGCCGTCGAGGCGGGGTTGATCGGCCTGGAGGTCGAGCCGACCGATGCCTCGATCGCCGAACGCATCACCCTGGCGCTGATCCAGGCCGTGGCCGACGACCACCTCAAGGCCGGGGCCCGCGTGGTCGTGGTGTACTCGGGGTTCGAGGCCGAGACCCTGGACTCGATCACCATTGTGAGGCTGGGCGAGCACCTCGAACGCCTCACCTCGCGCGACCTGCGCGCCCTGGAGACCAGCGTCCCGTTCGAGACCCTGAAGGCCGTGGTGGACGTGGCCGTGGAGATCGGCCGCGAAGGGCGCGAGGGCAAGGCCGTGGGGACCATGATCGTCGTGGGCGACGCCCGCGAGGTCCTCAGCAAGTCGCGCACCCTGGGCTTCGACCCGTTCAAGGGCTACCCGCGCAAGGCCCGCAACATCCGCGACTTGCGCGTGCGCGAGGCCATCAAGGAGATCGCTCAGCTCGACGGCGCGTTCGTGGTGTCCAAGGACGGGGCGGTGGAGGCCGCCTGCCGGATCATCGACGCCCCGACCACCGGGCTCACCCTGCCCAAGGGGCTGGGCACCCGGCACTGGACCGCCGCGGCGATCACCAACGTGACCACCGCCCTGGCCGTGGTCGTGAGCCAGTCCACGGGAACCGTGAGGCTCTTCCAGCAGGGCGAGATCATCCTCCGCATCGCCCCCATGCGCCACGCCCGAGCCATGAAATGGATCGAGGACGAGGTCGAGCACGCCCCCGGCCAGCCCTGATTGGGGAAGGCAAGAGTTTCACGCAGAGACGCAGAGGGGACGCAGAGGACGCAAAGGAAGGGACAAAACTCGTTCCCACGCTCTGCGTGGGAATGCCGTCTTCGAGGCTCCGCCTCGTCTGCGATCGGCAGTCGCACAGACACGGACCCATGCCGACCGGAGACGCCGACGCAGAGCGTCGCGGACGGCATTCCCACTCGGACGAGGGGAGGCCCAATTTCCTTCCCCGTCTTCTCCGCGTCCTTTGCCTCCCCTCTGTGTGAAACGCGTTCCATGCGAAACGCCTTCAATCCCCAGGCTTTCGCTCGCCGAAAATCCTCGCCATCAGGGGGATCGTGGCCAGGACCAGCAGGGCCGCGAAGGGCGAGGGGGCGAACGGCTGGCTGGGGCCGAGCGCCGTGCAGATGGCCTGGAACGTGGGCGGCAACATCGTGAGCGTGGGGATCGCCCCCAGGTACGCGGCGGGGCCCCGGAGCGCGGGCCAGGCCAGCGAGACCGCGAGCGCCCCGAGGCCGCAAACCATCGGCCAGAGGAACAGGTAGCTGCCGCCCGGTAGCCCCGCCGTGGCGGCCAGGGTGAGCACCAGCCACCAGAACAGGCCGCCGAGCGTGAGGTTCTCCACGCTCACCTTCCTGAGCCCCCAGGCGACCGCGGCCAGGGCCGCCGACAGGCCGAGCCCCCCCAGCGCCCAGGCAAGCTCGGGGCTGCCCCGATATCCCTTGCCCGGCACGGGCTGTCGCCAGGGCGCGATCAGCGACCACGCCCCGCCCGCGACCAGGAGCGCGGCCAGAAGCGTGATCAGGCCCATCGCCACGCCCCCCACAAGCCCCCAGGCCGTGACCCGCCCACGCCTCAGCCCCAGGCCCACCACCCCCACGAACAGCAGGACCGCCGCGACCGCCAGCGGCCGCACCCACGAGCCCGCATACACGACCAGGCTCCCCACCAGCGGCTGGAAGTAGATCGCGTCGGGCTCGCTGTCGGCGGGGGCCAGGTCCATCGAGCCGAAATGCCGGGCCAGCGCCAGGGCGTAACTCCCCTGATGTTGCAGGCTGCGGAGGTCCAGGTTGTCGGGCGTGTCGCTCGCCTGGTGGTAGTGCTCCACGCCGTCCACGAAGGCGAAGTTCAGGCCTTTAAGCCCCACCCGCTTGAACTCCGTCAGGTCTGTTCCATTGGGCATGCGTTGATAGACGGAATAGGCCAGCGAGTTGGCCATGGGGTGCGGGGCGGCGCCGGCAAACTCGCGGATCAGCCACCCGTTGCGATCGCTGGTCTCGAACATGTACGAGGGGCCGCGGTTGCCCCGCCCTTCGAAGTTCAGCACCAGCCCCACGCGATCGACCCAGGTTTTGAGCTTCACGAACGCCCGGGCGCCTTCCATGCCCCGTTCCTCGCCGTCGGTGAACAGCGCGATCACGTCGTTTTCGGGGGGCGGGCCGTGCTTCAGGGCGCGGAGGGTTTCGAGGATCGCGGCCACGCCCGCGGCGTCGTCCCCGGCGCCCGGGCCGCCCGCGACCGAGTCGTAATGCGCGGCGAGCATCACGGCCTTGCCCCGGGGCTTCGCCCCCGGCCTCACGGCGACCACGTTCTCGACCTTCAACTCGTCGTCCTTGAGAACCTGCGGCTCCAGGCCCAGCCCGCGAAGCTCCGAGAGCAGAAAATCACGCACCGCGAACGCCGCGCTCGATCCGCTCGGGTGGGGCTCGCTGGCGATCACCCCGAGTTGCGCCTTCGCGCGTCCCGCCGAGAACTCCTCCGGCGGGGCCGAGGCGGAGACGACCGCCGGAGGCCCCTGACGCCACACCGCGAGCGTCCCCACGCCGACAAGGAACACCGCGGCCATCGCGGAGGGGATCCAGGAGGGCTTCTCGCTCATTCTCGCCTCATCATTGGGGAGTGTCTCGTGCGGGGGTCGCGGAAAGGGGGATTTCGGAGTCGTGATTCCCGATCTCAGAGGGCAAGAGGCAGAACGTCGGGTGCCCTGCCCACGAAGCGTAAGCATGAAGCCTGGGTGGGCACCCGGGCCTCTCCTCGCTCCTGTCCCTTCCTCTGCGTCTTCTCTGCATAAAACGTGTTTCTCTTCATCAAGGCCCCGAAAGGTTGGTCTCGATCCGGTAGAGGCTCTTGCCCGCGGTCACGTAGAGCTTGGACCCGGCGAACTCGCAGTTGGTGGCGACCTCGGGCGTGGCCACGAATCCGGTGGGCACGCCGTCGGGGGCGTAGAAGTAAATCCCGGTCAGGATGCCGCCCCCGGCCGCCGCGACGATCGTGCCGTCGCTCGCCACGGTCAGGCCGTCGATGCCCCGCCCGTTGCCGAAATCCTTGAGGACCCTGGGCTTCCCGACCGTCCCGTCGTCGCGTATCGCGATCGCCAGCAAAACGCTGCGATCGGGGCCGCTGTCGGACACGTACAGGGTCTTGCCGTCGGGGCTCAGGGCCAGGCCGTTGGGCTTCTTCGCCGAGGTCTCGATCTTCACGACCTCGCCCGAGGGGTCCACCCGGTACACGCCCTCGTCCTGGAGTTCGCGGGGCTCGTCCCCCACATACCGGGGGTCGGACACGTAAACGCGGTCTTGCTTGTCGATCACAAGATCGTTGAGGCTGTTGAAGCGCTTCCCCTGATAGCGGTCGGCCAGGATGCGTACGGTGCCATCAAGCTCGGTGATCGACAGGCGTCGCCCTCCGCCCGAATTCGCGCCTTCGGCGGCGATGAGGCGGCCCCTGGAGTCGATCGCCAGGCCGTTGGCGCGGCCGCTGGGCTCGCGGAACACGCTGACCCTGGAGGTCGCGGGGTCGAACCTGAGGATGCGGTTGCCGATGTCGGAGAAGAGGATCGCGCCGTCGCGGGCGAGCGCCGGGCCCTCGGTGAATTCCCCCTCGCCCCAGAGC